>JACSRP010000086.1 GCA_014879665.1 Anaerolineae bacterium
CGCTGGACGCCAATTTTAGATGCCTTCAAAGGGCATGATGTTCGCTTTGCGCTGGAAGTGCATCCTTCGGAAATTGCCTACGATATTTATACGGCGGATCGTACACTAAAGGCGCTGAACTATCATCCGGCATTCGGCTTCAACTTTGACCCTAGTCACTTCATGCACCAGCAGTTTGACCCGGTGGCTTTCATCAACGCCTATCCCGATCATATTTTCCATGTGCATATTAAAGACTCGAAGGTGACGCTGAACGGTGTTTCCAGCATCCTTGGATCGCACATTCAGTTTGGCGATCATCGTCGCGGTTGGAATTTTGTATCGCCGGGGCATGGCGACTTGAAACTTGACCCGATGATCCGCGCTTTGAACCGCATTGGCTACAACGGCCCGCTTTCGATTGAGTGGGAAGACAGCGGCATGGATCGTGAATACGGTGCCGCCGAAGCCGTCCGCTGGGTGAAGGCGGGCGATTTCGCGCCGTCGAATGTAGCCTTCGATTCTGCATTTGCGAACGAGTAAACAGTAGTTCTGAGTATCAGGTTCTGAATTCTGAGTGAAAAGGCAGAACTAAACTTAACCATGAGGTTTGTTTTTACTCAGTACCGGGTACTCAGAACTTAGATCTTTGCCTCTAGTGAAGGGATGAACGAACATGGCTGAAGAGGTCGGCTTTATGACGATGGCGGGTACGAAAGCAGAAGGCGAAGCACCGACGATTGGTATTGGCATGCTGGGATACGCCTTCATGGGCAAGGCGCATACCAACGCGCTGAAGAAACTGCCGTATATGATGTATCCGCCAGTGGCAGTGCCCAAACTGGTCGCCATTTGTGGGCGTAATGCGGAGGCCACCGCTGAAGCAGCCAAACGCTACGGCTACGAAAAATATTACACCGATTATCACCAAATGATCGCTGATCCCGGTGTGCAGGTGTTCGATAACGGCGGCCCGAATGATGCCCATGCCGCGCCTACCATTGCGGCAGCGCAGGCAGGCAAGCATGTTTTCTGCGAGAAGCCGTTAGGGCGTAATGCGGAAGAGTCGGCCTCGATGCTGGAAGCGGCGCGGGCTGCTGGCGTGAAGCACATGGTGGCCTTCAACTATCGTTTCGTCCCGGCGATTGTGCTGGCGAAGCAGTTGATCGAAAGCGGTAAGTTGGGGCGCATTTTCCATTTTCGCGCGGTGTACTTGCAGGAATGGATCATTGACCCGAACTTCCCGAAAATTTGGCGATTGGATAAGTCGGTGGCGGGCAGCGGCGCGCTGGGCGATCTGGGCGCGCACGTGATCGATCTGGCGCGCTATCTGGTGGGCGAACCAAAAAAAGTAATGGGCATGACCAAAACGTTCATCGAAGAACGCCCGCTTCCTGATGGAAGCGGTATGGGCAAGGTAGACGTAGACGATGCTTTTGCCACGCTGTTTGAATTTGAGAACGGCGCCCTCGGCACAATTGAAGCCTCCCGTTTCGCGCAGGGGCGCAAGAATTACAACAGCCTCGAGATCAACGGCGAAAATGGCACGATCCAGTTCAATCTTGAGCGCATGAATGAACTCAATGTGTTCTGGGCGAATGAAGAGCCGAAAGAGACACGCGGCTTTCACAATGTGCTGGTCAGCGAAAGCTATCATCCCTTCTGGAGCAACTGGTGGCCGCAGGGGCATATCATCGGCTGGGAACATACCTTCGTCCATGAGTTCAATCATTTCTTTGAGGCGATTCTGGGCAAGCATGACGTTGCCCCCTATGGCGCAGATTTTGTGGACGGCTATCGCAACTCGGTGATCTGTGATGCGATTATCCATTCCGCGCAAAGCGGGCGGCAGGTGGATATTCAGTACGAGTACTAGGCCACGCCATTGCATATGTGATTGATGCCCTGCCTAAGACTCAGTGTTTTAGACGGGGCATTTGCTTGTAGAATCGTTTTAGGCCGCAGCCCTTATGAAGAATTTATATGAGTAAATGAAAAAGCGCCTTGAGGAAATTCGCCCAGCCCTCAGCATCACGCGGTTGAGAATGTATGTGGTACTAGCAACGCACCCCCGTTTTGATTTACGCTAATCACGCTTTGCAGCGTTTATCCTTTAATTGAATGATTGAGGTCACTATGACCGCAGCGTTTGCCCGGTTTTTCGGCAGTGTACGCGATTTACCGCGCGCGTTCTCATTGTCATCCCTCTTAGCTGGCCTGTTGGTAGTAGTGGTGGCATTTTCTGGCCCGGTGCTGATTGTAGTGCAAGCCGCCGAAGCTGGTAATTTAACGGACGCGCAGGCCGCGTCATGGGTCTGGGCGGTGGTGGTTGGCTCAGGAATATTTAGCATCATCATGTCACTGTGGTACCGAATGCCAGTCAAAGCGGCATGGTCAACGCCGGGCGCGGTGCTGCTGGTTTCCAGTATTTCGCTGTACAGC
>JACSRP010000012.1 GCA_014879665.1 Anaerolineae bacterium
GAATGATGCAAAGCCGGAATTGATCATGATGGATGTGCGAATGCCGCGCATGACCGGCTACGAAGCCTGCAAAGCCATCAAAGAGATAGAAGAATACAAAAATATTCCGATCGTCTTTTTGACCGCCAAAGGGCAAGACGAAGAAGTTCAAAACGGGATCGAAGTAGGCGCAGTCGCGTATATCATCAAGCCATTTTCCCCCGATGAACTGACTCGAAAAATTGGTGATATTTTGAGCAAGGCCAGTGCGGAAAAGCAGAAATCAAGCGATGAAAAGCCACCCGTGTAAGCCATTGCTGCCAGTTACTCCAACTGATCATCGTCTCGCTGTATCCGGGCGAGATGCGAGCATTGCAGCCTATCGCAGCCGTCTGAAACGGAACTCATGAGCGCAATTACTGTTGATGGCGATCTGGTACATTATGAAGTATTAGGGCGTGGCCGCCCGGTCATCCTGCTGCATGGCATGTTGGGGTCATGGCGCTACTGGATCCCCACCATCCAGCATCTTCAGCAGAATTTCCGCGTCTATGCTCTGGATCTCTACGGCTTTGGTGACAGCGCCAAAAAGCCGGGGAAATATGCGCTAAGCCATCAGGTCTCGTTAGTTGCCGACTTTATGCACGAGATGGGGCTGCCCAAGGCGGCACTCATCGGTCACGATATTGGCGCCTACGTAGCTGTAGAATTTGCCCGGCAGCACCCCGAACGTATTGCCCGTCTGATGATCGTCAGCACCCCGTTATTTGATCCCGGCGCACTGGATCAGCGGGTACCGCAGCGGCGTATGCCCGCCGAGTCCCGACCTGCGAATGTGGCTGCTCAGTCTACAGATCCGAATACCGCCCCCACCCTGATGAGTCCCGGCGCGGCGATGCGTAAAGCGCTGGTGGAAGCGGCTGCCGCCCGCACGCGCCAGCCGTCAGCCCCGGTGCCAGTTGCTGCGTCGCCACCCGCCGAGGTGACTATTCCCCGTAAGCCTACCGTGGAATATCCAAAATTAAACCCGCTAAAAGACCTAGCAGCGCAGGGCGGAGAGGCGCTGCTAGGGCGTACCTTCAAAAGAGGCGAAGCCAATTATGAAAAACTGCTGGTAGATATTTCTCGTGGGGATGCGCGCGCGGCTACCGATCTGGTCAGCACTTATGATGCTGGCACCATGCTGGACACCATTCGCCTGCTGCCCATGCCAGTGGCGCTGGTGCATGGCCTTGATGATGTGGTTGCGCCGCCGCCGTCAGATGCGGTGCTCAATTATCTGACCGGCGAGCGAAGCACAACTGTTGTGCCTATACTGCTGCCCGGAACCCGCCATTTTCCGATGTTGGAAGACCCACGGTTTGATGTGCTCATCAAAGAGTGTTTAGAAACAGCAGATTTCAGCAAGATTGCCGTAAAAGATCGCTGGGTGCGCCGTACACGTTAAAGCATGGTCAATAAACAATGACGCAGTCTGTGGTACTGTAAAGATGATGCCTTGCTCTGATGGTATCCCCCGGGTGGGCAGGAGTGAGGGCGTGATTAAGGATAATTATTTTGAACCCTGTACTTATTTTTGCATATGGCGACTTGAACCCTGGCGTCATGGTGCAGCGTGCTTTATCGCTGTGGCCTGATGCCTATGTCATCGCGGCAGATGGCGGCGCAATTTCAGCGGTTGAAAGCGGGATACAACCGCATCTGATCATTGGTGATATGGATTCTGTTGATCCGGAACTTCTAGAAAATCTACAAGCGCGGGGAGCAGAAATTCAGCGTTATCCCGTGGAAAAAGACGAAACGGACTTGCAGCTTGCGCTTTTAGCTGCGGCGGAACAGGATGCCGGAAAGATACTCGTTTTAGGTGCGCTTGGCGGTCGCCTAGATCACACCTTGAGCAATATCTATCTGTTGGCGCTGCCTGAGCTTAAAGGCCGTGACGTTCGCCTCGTCGCTGGAAATCAGGAAGCATGGCTAATGCACCCCGGCGAAACCATCATTTCCGGCGCAAAAGGGGATACCCTGTCGCTGGTTCCGCTGGATGGCATGGTAGAAGGCGTTGAAACTGAACATTTATACTATCCACTGCGCGCTGAAACCCTCACATTCGGGCCTGCGCGCGGCGTTAGCAATGTGATGACCGCAGACCGCGCGATTGTGCGTTCGCGGCGCGGGGAATTACTCATTATTCATACGGCAGGTAAAGCGTGACTCCAATACAGATTATGAAATGTAATGAGCAAGGCCAGCCCGTCTGGGAATACCCCGGCGAATTGACGGAACAGGGCGATAATTGGGCGTTGGTAGTCGCCTCATTCAACGTGAATGATCGTGATGATGGCTATTTTCAATGGCAGTATGGCGACACTTTTTATGAATGGTATTTCTATGATCGTTATTACAACGTCAATAAAATCTTTGACCGCGATACCGGCGAATTG
>JACSRP010000193.1 GCA_014879665.1 Anaerolineae bacterium
ATGCCGGACGGTTGGCATTTGTACCCTGATTGTCTTTAGGAGTGAGTGAAATCTGTGAATGCGCCCAATGTGGATGAGCTGCTGCGTCAGGGCATTGAAGATGTTCGTAATGGCAATCGTAGCGCTGCCCGCCAGAAACTCGAAAAAGTTGTAGAGCTTGACGAAAATAGCGAAAAAGGGTGGCTCTGGCTAGCTTCCGTCGTAGATACCGATCAGGAGAAGCGCGTCTGCCTCGGCAATGTGCTGCATATCAACCCTGCCAATGATCGTGCCCGTAAAGCCCTTGAAGCTCTTGAGGAAAAGAAGAAACAGCAGGCTTCCGAAGAAGAGGTCATACCCGGTATTTCTCGCCGCCAGCTCACGCTGATCGGCGGCGCTGGCGCGGTGGTTGTGGTTGTACTGCTGGTTATTTTGCTGCTCTCCATCAACGCGAACAATGCCTCAATTGCTAGCGCTACGCAGCAGGCGTTGAATATACAGGCAACCGGCACCAGTATTGTGCTCAATGCCACTGAAACGACCATCGCCGGAACAGCCACCCAGCTCGCTATCGCCACCCCGACCGTGCCTCCAACGGCCACTTCCGCGCGGGCAACGTTGGAACCAGAATGGACAGCCACCGCGCCGCCCACGCTGGAAGCAACCGCCGCCTCTCTGCCCCCGCCAACTGGCTTGACCGGAATTTTAGCGGTGTGGGGTGGCCGTGATATGGAAAATAGTGGTTTCTTGCCGCTCGGCTATTACAACTTTGACTCTGGCAATACCTATACGCGCATCGGTGAAGATGTCGGCCGTGATATTCGCCTTGGCCCCAGCGGCCAGCGCGTCGTCTACACCCGTTATGATCGCCTCTTGTTTGGCACGACCATAGATGCTGTCAACTTGAACGGACAGCAAATCGAATCGCTGGCAGATCGCTGGCGTGGGCAGATGACTATTCTCAACCCGCAAATGCCCGATTTTTCGCCGGATGGATCTTTTGTGGTTTTCATCGCCACCGATACCGCCGGGCATGATCAAATCTATCGTCTCTCTCTGGTAGATAATGCCTTGATCAATCTGACCAATGACACCTCTAACTATGCCTTCCCGGATATTTCTCCGGATGGTCAGCAGATTGTCGTCGTCCGCACCGACGAGCAGAGCGGCACTGGCACCGATCTGGCAATTGTCAGCACAACCTCTGGCGGTAAATTTGCTGCCACCAGCGATCAGAATGCCTATATCGAGACGCATCCCCGCTGGACTGCCGATGGCGCGCAGATCGTGTATGCTGCCGCGCCACAAACCGAGCCGAATAATTACGATATCGCCGTGCGCGCGGCCAATAGCACGGCTGCGCCTAGCCTGTTGGTGCGTAACCCGGCTAACGATCAATACCCTGTGCTCAGCCGCGATGGACGCTATCTCACCTTTGCCAGCGACCGTAACGGGAACTGGGATATCTTCGTTTACGATACGCAGGCGCAGGCTTTGTTCCAATTAACCAACGATCCGGCTGATAATTTCCCCGGCGATTGGTGGCAGTTATAGTTTTGAGGTACAGATTTGCCGTCCATTAGAGGACTTCACCGACATCATGGCGACTGGAACGGCAGCATCACATCAGCAGCATCAGGGGCAGCCTATAGATGAATTATTGGCTGCGGGTAGCGCCGCGTTAAAAGCCGGCGATACCCAAAAGGCGCTCAAAATTTTCAAACATGCCGCTGCCCGCAATCCGTATCATGAGCAGGTCTGGTGGGCGCTGCTGCAAGTGTTTGACGATCCCGAAGATCGGCGGGTCTGTTATGAAAATATCGTCGCCATTAACCCTTACAATACTGATGCACGCCGTGGCCTGCGTGCCTACCACGACGATATTGAACGCACAGCACAGGAAGCCACGCTCGAAAAAGAACGTCGCAAATTGGCGCGTAAACAGGCCATCCGGCGCGGCATCGGCACCTTCTTTCGCGGCGTCATGATGGGCATTGGTGCAACGCTGGTAGCGATGATCTTAGGCGGCATTGCCAGCGTCATCATCTATGGCGTCGGTGTCGGCGGGTAAATTGCAAAAGAGGCGCGCCCGCCGGAAAAATGGACTTCACGTTATTCTACGATGCCCCTAACATTGCGCTGCGCTTAACCTCCACACTCTGAAGGAGAGGGGTAGGAGGATGAGGGCTGCTGAGAGGTAGCCGGTGAGAATCGAATCCGCCGCTTATCCTTAACGACCGTTATGATGAGTTCTTCAGGAGTGCCAAAGTGCCGAAAGTAGTGATCAGTCTCGCTCAGATGAATATTGCCATCGGAGATGTGCGCAAGAATGCCGCAGTTGCCGAAGCCCTCATCGTTGAGGCGGGAAAGTCCCGGCGGGGATCTAATCTAGTGGTGCTCCCGGAATTGTGGTCAACCGGTTACGCGCTCAATCAGGCAAAAGAATTTGCCTCGCAGTTGAATACCGGCATCTTTGCCCAGACCGCCACACTGGCGACTCAGAATAACACCTGTGTTGTTGGCTCGATGCTGGAAAAACGCGGCCTTGAAGTGACCAACAGCGCTTCCTTTTTTGCGCCCAATGGCAAAATGCTCGGTGTCTATCGCAAAGTGCATCTCTTCCGCCTGATGGATGAAGACCGGCACTTGCAGCCCGGCTCCGCGCCGCTGATCATGTCGCTGCCGTGGGGAGATACCGCGCTGGCAATTTGCTACGATCTGCGTTTCCCTGAGCTGTTCCGTAAGTACGCCGTTCAAGGCGCGAAGGTGATCATCATCCCCGCTGAATGGCCAATTGAGCGCATCGAACACTGGCGCGCGCTGCTCATCGCCCGTGCCATCGAAAACCAATGCTTCATCGTGGCCTGTAATGCCGCCGGTCAATGCGGCGACAAAATCATGGGTGGTCATTCGATGATCATTGATCCGTGGGGGAAAATTGTGATCGAAGTGGGCGAACAACCCACCCTTGCCACCGCCGAAATTGACACCGATCTCGTAGATATCGTCCGCGCCCGCATCCCCGTCTTTGAAGATCGCCGGCCAGAAGTGTACTGAGTGAGGAATAATGGCGGTGCGCCGCGATTCTGATCGGATCACTATTCACGCCCTGCGCCTGCGCTGCCTGATTGGCTTCAGCGAGCATGAGCTGAAAGACAAGCAGGATGTGATCATCCACATGACGCTGTTCACCGACCTGCATAAAGGTGGGGAAACAGACGATCCGAATGACATTCTAAACTATCGCACGGTCAACAAAGCGGTAATCCGCCACGTCGAATCATCGCACTATAAGACGGTGGAGGCATTGGCCGCAAATATAGCGAAAGTGGCGATCTTGGAGTGTGGGGTGTCGCATATCGAAGTGACCGTAGAAAAACCCGGCGCCCTACGTTTTGCCGATTCCGTCAGCGTCACAATTGAACGCACCACATCCGATTTTGAAGCACTTTAACCAGAGGTTCCGATTGAAGGTCTATGACCGGCGGTTATTGTACAGTTAAACAATATTGATCTGCACATCCACCGCGCCCTGATTCGCGCGTCCCGGATCTGATGAAGTGATATACAGCGTATACACGCCGGGCGCTGGCACCTGCCACCCTGAGATGATCGGCGTGCGTTGACCGGGTGAAGGATCGTCGCTGCCTGCCAGCGGGGTTGACCCATCCGGCGCGATCACCACGATCATCGCATCCACGCCGCTGGAAGCAGTAGTCACACTCAGCATTTGCCCCGCATTCAGCGTAATCTGTAGCTGTGCCGTATCGTAAGGGCGAAGGTTCACTGCGGCAGTACCGCTTTGCGCTAGTTGCGGCGGCAGAAATTGGCGGGTGTTCAGTTGAATATACTGCGCGTAATCCCCGATTGCCGCCGTGATATTGCCGTCCCATTCCTGCACCACGCCGCGCCGAATATAGGCCAGCTTGAAATTAGGATATTGCGAAAGCGCCGCCGAGAAATCCTGAATTGCCGCATCGTAATTGTTTTGCAGCGCATAGACCTGCCCACGATCAAAGAAGGCATCGTAATAGGTGGGATCGAAGGCGATAGCCGTACTGAAATCACGCACAGCGGCGTTCAAATTGTCGTTGTTCATGTAAGTCAGCCCGCGGAAGTAATAGCTGCGAGCATGGTTTGGGTCAAGCAGCAGCGCGCGGTCCAGCGCCATGAAGGCGTTATCTACATCCTGCGTCTGTGCGTAGGTGGAACCCATAATGCTGTAAACGTCCGGGTTTTCCCCGCCCACATTCAGCGCCATCTGAAAATCTGCTGCCGGGGTCACGCGATCCCCTAGATACTGATTCGAAGAGCCGCGCAGCAGCAGCGCCAGCGCATTTTGCGGGTCAACCGTCAGTAGTTGGCCGGCGGCAAAAAGTACCGCGCGGTCATCGGCGGCAGCCCACAGCAGCAGTATGTGCATCATCCGTGCGCGCACATCATTGGGATTCTGCTCAACCGCTGCCATATACTGGCCGATAGCATGATTGAACGTTTCGTAAGATCGGTCTTTGAGGCGGTTCGCGTCAGTGGCGGCCTGCCCGTAATCACCCGCCAGCACCGCCGCCTCAATGCGCGCCAGCAGGGCATCATAACGTTGATCGTCAATGATGAAGGCGCAGGCGAAAGAGTCATAAGCCGCCGCGTAACGTCCAGTCTGCGTTAGCTGCACGCCCTGACCGTAGAAATCCCCCCCACCGCCGCAGTTAAGCTGCGCGAAAACCGGAGTAAGCCCTGCAAACAGGCTGCAAAGGCCGGTCACCGTGGCGATCAATTTCCAATTACGCGCAAACTTGAACATGTCTCTACCCGAAGCAAACCTTGATCGAGTTTTATACTCTATCTTTCATTCTAATGAGCGGGTCGTATATAAGCGGGTGGGACATAGGTACTATTCGTTAATGGTTGAGGGTGCTGTACGGGAGAAATAAATTGTAAAAATTGATAAAGAATGAATACATTTACGATTTTCAGACTGCGTAGCGAGCCTTCCACTATCTAAAATGGAAGTTGGACGCCCCATGCGGCGCCCCCGTTCGTGTGATCCAGCCGCTCACTCTCTCGGAGCGAAGTGTCGGGGTGAGGGCGCTTTTGAGTCTCGTTCACGGGGCGCAGTTTTAGCTGGATGGCGTCGGCCTCCAACGATAGAACGCAGCCATTGTGACGCCCTATAGGGGAGATGTCCGCGTTCTTCTCCCCCGCGCTTCCACCCCTTATCGCTATGCCCTGCCCACCCGAATAATCGTGAACAGCTCCAGCCCGAAGCGTTTGCCATCCGGTGTTAACCCCTGCCATGTCGTCTTGTGGCGTCCGGGCGCAGACGGCGCGGTCATCTGAATCGAGATTAGCCCCTCTTCGCCTGCTTTCAACTTCGGCAGCGGCACCGTGAACACGCTGGCAAAGTTGGCGTTGCCTAAATGGGACAGCCGGAAGCCATCGCCCCATTCGGTTTCGCCGGTATTTTTCACCCGCCACGTCTTCACGAACACGCCGTTCACTGGCAGCAGCGTATCATCAGGAATGGTGATATCAGCAATAAAAGTCAGGTTGCTGCGCCCGCTAGGCACGACCGGCCCTTGCTGTCCTCCGCGTCCGTCCCCGACAGGTTTAATCGGTTTTACAGGTTCGGCAGGCTTCACCGGCTTCGGCGCTTCCGTCTTGATGATCGTATAGACCACCGGGCCAAACAATGTGCCATCCGGGGCTTTTGCTTTCCATGTGGATTTATAGGTACCCGGCGTTGCGGGCGCGGTCAGGGTAATCGCAATATCGCGCTCTTCGCCGGGTCGGGCAGAGGGCAGCGGCAATTCCTGCACCGCCGATAAATTGGTGTCAGAAACGAATGCCAGACTGTACCCATTCCCCCAATCAGTCGTCCCGCTGTTGCGTACGCGCCATATCTTGGTGAACGGTGTCCCCGGCGCAAAACTGCTGTTATCCGGCACATTCACATCCCGCAAAAAGGCCAGCCCATCGCGTGGTTTGGGCGGCACGATAACCTGTTCGCCGGGAAACGGATCCAGATAGGGCAGTGGGTCAATCACGCCGTCAGGGTAAGCGACATCTTTGCCTTTCGCGTCTTTTACGACAGTGCGCGCGCCTTTTTTCTTCAACGTCAAATGCAAGTGATCAGCCGTCGCCGCGCCGGTGTTATCCGCAAGGGCGATAGTTTCCCCTGCCTGAACCGCATCACCCACTTTTAGCCCGTCACGTGGGCGCATCAGGTGAGCATAAATCGTCTCAAACTCGCCCTCAGGCGTATTGTGGGTGATGCGAATATGCGTGCCATACGGATGCGGCTTGCCGTCAGGATAAGTGCCGCGGTTGATCTGCTTGATCGTCCCATCGGCGCAGGCGAAGATCAGGCTGCCCGACGGCGCGACAAAGTCCAGCCCTTCATGCGCGGGTAGGCCGCCTCGTGTGTAAATATCGGGAATGCCCGTCTCATTAACATTGAATTTTTGGGTAAGGCGTCCAAATTGTGTTGGCCAGCGTAGTCGAAAAGTCATCGCTTGCTCCTTATGAAAAATCTGTTTAGGTATTTCGCCGTTCGCCTTCAGCGCATCCAGCAGCCCCGGCTTATCATCAATGCGCCACGCATCGCCGCTAAAACGATATAAGCATACGCCATGAACGTACTGATCGCCGGGCTGATCATTCCAGTTTCGCACAAAATCATACATGCGCTGAACCCAGAAATTGGCATCCGCATCCCATCCCGGCTGGCTCAGATTGCTGCCCCGTAAATACAGGGGGTTCGTTTCCGTGATGAGGATCGGCGCGGCGCGAAAGCGGGAAGTTTCGTCGCGCAGCACATCGGCCAGCGGCTGCCACATGCGGAACGAGTGATACTGCCAATGCAGCGGAAAATCACCAAAACGATCCTCGCTTTCAGGATGCTGTTCGCTGCCATAGGAATAGGCATGCACCGCGAAGAAATCGGCCCCGGCAATCTTCCCTAGAATTTCGCGCCAGTAGCCGCGCGGCTCCGCCGTCTCAATATTGGTCGGATCAATCGCTGGAGGGCTGAGCCGCGCATTCGCCGGGCGGCTGTTCCACACCAGATTGTAGATTGTGGCAACATCGGCAGCGGTGATCGGGTCATCCAGATCAGGGCGTTCACCCCGCCGGTTCGGCTCATTGCCGATGATATGCCCCCACACGCCCTTGCTCGCCGCCATGCTCCGCTTGCACCAATCGGCAAATTCAGCGTAACGCCCGCGACGTGGAAATGTGCCGCCGCCGCCATCTGTCGAAGCATAGCTGTAATTCCAGCGCACCAGCACCCGCACCCCCGCCGTCGCGTGGCTGGAAAAATCTACGCCGCGCGCGGTTTGCAAATCCCCCTGCGCATAAACTGTCTCTACCGCCCAACCGCGCGCGCCGTTATCCCGCATCCAGTCGGCGGCGCGCTCGCCATGCAGCCCTCGCAGCGGGTGGTCAGGAAGTTGTCTTGTGGGGAACATAGGCTTGCTCCGCTTCAGTAACGGGCGATGAGTAACGGGTAGAAACCAGTCCTTTGCTTTGCGCTCAGAACTCAGCCCTGCTTTTAACTTTTAACGCTCTTTTACGCATCACTTCCTTTTTATATCCCCATTCTTTATTTTCCGATAGTTTTAGCATAATGGGAGAGTGGTGAGTATCAGGGATGCAATCTTTTACATCATCCCGCTGCACTGCCTTTAGCTTCCCCTCAGCTGTGCATGGAGAGGGGTTTGAGGGGTGAGGTTGCGAGTTTAATGCCCTTGATCATTTTCCACTCCCCACAATTCGACCCCCTTGACAGAAAATTTAGGCTAGTCTAAAATACAACTTATATCGAATGAAGTCTCGGCCACGAAAACCGGATATTCCATGAAATCGAAATTGTTAAGCCTAACGGCGGCGGCGCTGCTGTTGCTCGTAGGCTGCGACTCGTTAAGCGGGCAGCAAACCAGCAATGATGGCCGGATCAATGCCGTCACCACCGTTGGCATGATCACCGACATCATCCAGCAAATTGGCGGCGAATATGTGAACGTAAACGGGCTAATGGGGCCGGGCATTGACCCCCATCTCTACCGTCCCACCGCGCGTAACGTGCAAACCCTGCAAAATGCCGACATCATCTTTCGCGGCGGCCTGAATCTTGAAGGCAAAATGGGCGAAATTTTTGATCGCCTAAACGAGCAAATCACGGTTGTCGCCATGGCGCAGGACATTCCCGAAAGCGAATTATTAGACTTTCCGGCATATCCCGGCCATTTTGACCCGCACATCTGGTTTGATGTCAGCCTATGGGCCATGGGCGTGAACACCGCCGCTGAAGCGCTGGCCGAAATTGACCCCGCCCACGCTGAAACCTATGCCGCCAACGCCGCCAGCTATTTACAGCGGCTGTCCGCCCTCGATGCCTACATCACTGAAGCGATAGCCACCATTCCCGAAGCGCAGCGGGTGATGATCACCGCGCACGACGCCTTCCAGTATTTTGGCCGCCGCTACAACATTCAAGTCGCCGGTTTACAGGGCATCAGCACCGAAGCTGAAGCCGGCGTACAGGATGTGCAAAATCTGGTCAGCTTCATCGTTGACCGGCAAATTCCAGCCATCTTTGTGGAATCCAGCGTCCCGGCGCGCACGCTCGAAGCGGTGCAGGAAGCCGCGCGGGCGCAGGGTTGGGACGTGACCATTCCAGCGCAGTTATTCAGCGATGCGCCGGGCAACGCCGGAACCGGCGAAGGTACTTATATCGGCATGGTGCTGCACAACGTGGCCGCCATCACCATTGGCTTAGGCGGTACGATGCCTGACCTGCCAGATGCGCTGGCCGATTATCATGATGTGATTGAGCGCGCAGTGAGCGCATAAGAAGTTAAAAACCGATCTAGCAGAGGCAAAATCATGAGCGTCAATAAAAGCTTCTCCGCCATCAGCGTCAACGACCTGACGGTGGCCTATCAGGAAAAGCCAGTATTGTGGGATATTGATCTTGAGGTGCCTGCTGGCAGCCTGATGGCCGTAGTCGGGCCGAACGGAGCAGGCAAAAGCACACTGATCAAGACCATTTTAGGGCTGATCAAGCCTGCATCTGGCGAAGTGCGTGTGTTTGGTATGCCCTATGACCAGCAGCGCCGCCTCGTCGCCTATGTGCCCCAGCGCGGCAGCGTAGATTGGGATTTTCCCACCAACGCGCTGGATGTCGTCATGATGGGCAGTTATGGCCGTTTGGGCTGGCTGCGCCGTCCCGGCAAAGCCGAGCGTGAACAGGCCGTAGACTGCTTGAATAAAGTAGGCATGACTAGCTTCGCCTCGCGGCAGATCAGCCAGCTTTCCGGCGGCCAGCAGCAGCGCGTGTTTCTGGCGCGGGCGCTGATGCAGCAGGCCGAAGTCTATTTGATGGACGAGCCGTTCGCCGGCGTAGACGCCACCACCGAACACGCCATCCTCACGCTGATGCACAATCTGCAAAGTCAGGGCAAAACCATCATGGTCGTGCATCATGACCTCGATACCGTTTCCGCCTATTTTGACAGTGTCACCATCTTGAACGTGCAGCGCATCGCCAGCGGCCCCATGAAAGAGACGCTCACGCCCGAAAATCTACGTAAAGCTTACGGCGCGCGCTCCGGCGTCAACCTACCGTTTGCTTTCGCCAACGGGGATTGAGCCGCAAAATCATGGATATCGGAACGCTGATCAACCAGCTCTTTTTTGACTACACGCTCCGCACCGTTGTTCTCGGCTCGGCCATTCTTGGCATCGCCAGCGGTGTCCTCGGCTGTTTTGCGCTGCTGCGCCGTCAAAGTCTGCTCGGTGATGCGCTTTCGCACGCCGCGCTGCCCGGCATCTGCCTCGCCTTCATCCTCAGCGGGCAGTTGAAATCGCCGCTGGTGCTGCTGCTTGGCGCGATGGCCTCAGCATGGCTTGGCGCAATTTTTATCACCGTAATCGTCCGCAGCACCCGCATCAAATCCGATGCCGCTATGGGTATTGTGCTGGTGGTCTTTTTCGGCTTCGGTTATGTGCTGCTTTCGCGGTTGCAAGCCAGCGCCGGGGCGGGGCAGGCCGGCCTAGATCGCTACCTGTTTGGCCGTGCTTCATCCATGCTGCGCAGCGACGTAGAGACAATGGGGTTTCTGGCGCTTCTGGCGCTTGGTGTCACCCTGCTGCTGTTCAAGGAATTTAAGCTGCTGTCATTCGATCCTGACTATCTCTCGATCCTCGGCTTCCCTTCGCGGCTGCTGGATGTCGTTCTGACCACGCTGATCGTGATCGCCATCGTCATCGGCCTGCAAACGGTGGGCGTCGTGCTCATGTCCGCCATGCTCATCGCCCCCGCCGCCGCCGCCCGCCAGTGGACGAATCGTCTCAGCGTGATGATCTTGCTGGCGATGGTCATCGGCGTGTTCAGCGGCGCAGCCGGGGCAATCGCCAGCGCCACCACCGCGCAGCTTCCCACCGGCCCCGCTATCGTCATTGTTTTGACCGTCGTCACTATCTTTTCGCTGGCTTTCGGAGCCGCGCGCGGGTTGGTCTGGGATCGCCTGCGAAGGCTGCGTACCCGTGCCGCGCTCCGCAGCGGCGGCCAGTTTCAACCCGGAGAACTCTAAATGGATGCCGGACTCACCATCATCCTCGTTTGTTCGCTGGTTGCGGCCAGCGGCGCGCTGCTAGGGCCGTTCCTGCTGCTGCGGCGCATGTCCCTGATGACCGATGCCATCAGCCATTCGATTTTACTTGGCATCGTGGTCGGCTTCCTGCTGTTCAACAGCACCGACTCGCTGCCGATGATTCTGGCGGCGGGCGCAGTGGGGTTGCTCACTGTATGGCTCACCGAACTGATCTTCAAGACCGGGCTGGTCAAAGAAGACGCGGCCATCGGGCTGGTCTTTCCGGCGCTGTTCAGCATCGGCGTCATCCTCATCACCCGCCTGCTCAGCGATATTCACATTGATATTGATACCGCGCTGGTGGGCGAAGTCATCTGGGCGCCGTTCGATACCGTCACCGTGGGCGGCTTTGAAATCTCGCGGGCGCTGCTGATCGGCGGCGGCCTGCTGCTGGTCAATGCGCTCTTTGTCGGCCTGTTCTATAAAGAATTGAAGCTGGTCACCTTTGACGCTGGTCTGGCTACTTCGCTCGGCTTCTCGGCCACCTTCCTGACTTACGCTTTGATGACGTTGGTCTCGGTCACCGCAGTAGGCGCATTTGATGCGGTGGGCGCGGTGCTGCTGGTCGGATTCATGATCGTCCCCGCGGCGACGGCCTACCTGCTCACCGATCGGCTTTCGCGGCTGATCCCGATCGCCCTGCTTGTGGGCGTCCTCGGCTGCGTGATCGGCTATTTCGTCGCCATCGAAATTGACGCCAGTATTTCCGGCACTATGGTCACGATTCTGGGGCTGATCTTCATCCTCACGCTCATCCTCGCGCCGGAACGCGGCTTGCTGGCTGGATGGTTACGCCGTCGCCGCCAGAAATGGGAATTTGCTGCGCGCCTGCTGCTGATTCACATCATGAACCACGAAAACACCGCCGAAGCGAAAGAAGAAAATGCCGTCGCCAGCGTCGCTGAACATCTGAATTGGCTGCCGCAGTACGCGCACAGTATTATGGCGCAGGCCGAGCATCACGGTTGGCTAGGCACCGACGGCGATCTGCTCGAACTGACCGAAAGCGGGCGCGCACTCGCCCAACAAACGCTGGCGGTCTAGGCCATTTTGTAGGGGCAGACCTGTGCGTCTGCCCTGCGGGAAAATGCGTGCCTGTAAGCATGCCTCGTGCTGAATCCAGAACCGCCTGTTTTAACTAACCGGCACTATCTAACAGTATCGGCGCCGTTGGCAGCACTACATCAGCGGGAATCACCCCCCATGCCGTGCCGCGATTGGCTATATCAGCATCAACCGTTAACGCATGCAAATTCGAGCCGTCAGCATTCATCACATAAAGCGCGCCGCGCGGAAATGTCTCTACGTTTGGCTCGTTGGCGATAAATACGATCTGGCTGCTGTCTGGCGACCAGCTTGCGGAGAACATACTGTTCGGCGGCGGGGTTATCAGCGTTTCGATAGTCGTGCCGTCGGCGCTGGCGACTGCCAGCTCTTGAAACCCTGTGGAATATCCGGGATAAGCCTGCAAAACGGCATGCTGGCCGTCTGGCGACCATGCAAGGCGGTCAAAAGCGATGTCGCCGCTTCTGGTTGCGGGGTAAGCTGTCGCGGCACTCCCGTCCAGACTGGAAACATAAATCCGGAATCGATCATCAGGGTTCGCCTGTAAATTGTCTGGAAGCCATGCCTGCACCGCTATCGTGCTGCCATCTGCCGACCACGCCGCCCAGTCAGAGGCTAGTTCGCCGGGTAGTCCCTGGATATAGCCGGGAATGCCGGTGAAGCGCATCCGTTCGCGCTCGCTGCCATCTGCCCGCATAATGAAAATTTCAATGTCACGGGCGGCATTTTCCCAGCCAAAAATGAATTGTGTGCCATCTGGCGACCATGCCGCGTAGGATGGATCTGGCCCGTTCGGCGGCGGCGAGAAAACAGCGTGTAAATTTGTGCCGTCGCTGTTCATCACAAACAAATTGGTATCGTCAAATTCCCGTACTGCGCCGATAAAAGCAAGCTGGCGGCCATCTGGCGACCATGCCGGATAGCTGAAGAATCCGCCTTCAACCAGTGTCACCACGCCGCTGCCATCAGGATTCGCCATATTCAACGTCATCGTTCGGGTATCATAATCTTGAATGACGAAAACAATTTTTGCAGTTCCCGCCGCGCTTTGTGCGGCTGCCGGTGAAGCTGCCACGCTGATCCATAGGATTCCGATGATCCACGCGAGTAACCCTAAACACCGCATCCACCTGCCCATGATGATTCCACCGTCATAATATCGTTATAACTAATACTAGACCTGATATCTAAAGCCGCCAATCATCAAGCCCGTATTAGCCCGGCTAGTTTCACGGGGGCAGATCTGTGCGTCTGCCCTGTGCCAAAAATGCGCGTCTATAGGGGCGTGGCATGCCGCGTCCGCCGGGTGAAAATACCCTCTGCGCTGTGCTTTTCACCGCTGCCCCGGCATTATTTCCCGCTGTCCAGAATCGCCTGCATCCACTCGATATGCTCCGGATAATGCTCCGTTGTGTCCCCGATCAGCAGATCAATAATCGGGTATTCGCGGCCTGAATTCGGCGCCCAATGGCTGTACGGTTTCTGTAAATCATCATCGCTGAATGCGGCAATTTTTGCGCGAAGCTGGCCGTGCGCGTCATTAATCCGTGCCTTGACGGTTTCAGACGAGCCGCCATACTGCGCCGCATTCTTACGCAGCACTTCATTCATCGCGTCAAAATCACGCGCTGCCCATAGTTCAGGTGTCAGCCCCATCGCCGCCACGCGATCCTGATAGTTGAGCAGTGCGGTGACGCCTGCTTCCCACTCGGAAAGATGCAGCAAATGATCCTGC
>JACSRP010000150.1 GCA_014879665.1 Anaerolineae bacterium
CGTCCACCTTGCCCAGCATTTCGCGTGCCGGTTGGCCGATTTCGACAATGCGCTCGTCCTCTGCTGTCAGCGCGACTAAGGTCGGCTCTTGCAGCACAATTTGTTCATTTTCATAGATCAGAACATTCACTGTCCCAAGATCTACACCCAATTTCTTGTCAAATAAACCCATTTGACCGCCCGATTGCTCCAAAGGAGATGCAAGGGATTATAACCTATGCAACCGACAATTTGACGTGCGAGATACCGACGAAGCAGAAACGCTGGAAGAAAAACGCCCCGCAGGCTGCGGGGCGTTTTATAGTCATAACCGATAGAAGGGTTAGCTGTTTTCGCTTTCGTCCTCGGCGAGGATGCGAATGGAAGGTCCAGTAGCGCGCACCTTGCGATTTACACGGATAGTAAATTCGGCACGGCGCATCTCATGTACTGCATGCTGAAATTCAGCGTCCGACTGCGCCATCTCAAGCTGATTCTTCGCGCGTTCGCGGGCTGACTCAGCCTCAGCTTCATCAAGCGCATAGGATGATGCTGCGGTATCCGCTAGCACAACCACTTTATCCGGGCGAATATCAACGACGCCGCCGTAAATCGCAAAACGTTCTGCTGCACGGCCTTTGCGAATAACCAATTCGCCATAACCAAGCGTGGTTAGGACAGGCGCATGGTTAGGGAGAACACCCATTTCCCCTTCAGTCGCCGGAACCAGCACCATATCGGCTTCGGGTTCGCTGAAGATCAATTTTTCCTGTGTAACGACTTCTACAGCAATTGGCATTTCACGCCTTTCTACTGCTCTGAGAGAGAGTCGTCATAGCGCTTGAGTACGTCTTCAATCGGGCCAGCCATATAGAACAACTGCTCAGCGACATGATCCAGTTCGCCATCAAGGATCATACGGAAGCCCCGGATTGTATCCTTCACACGTACATACTTGCCTTCACGCCCGGTGAACTGTTCAGCCACCTTGAACGGTTGGCTCAGGAATTGCTCAATTTTACGGGCGCGCGCCACCAACAGCTTATCATCATCTGAAAGTTCATCAATGCCAAGAATGGCGATGATGTCCTGCAAGTCCTTATAGCGCTGCAGCACGCGCTGCACATCGCGGGCGGTGCGGTAGTGTTCTTCACCCACGATCAGCGGATCAAGAATTTTGCTGGTGCTGCCGAGGGGGTCAATTGCCGGGTACAAACCACGCGCGGCGATAGAACGCTCAAGGGCAATTGTTCCGTCAAGATGCGTAAATACGGCCACAGGCGCGGGGTCAGAGTAGTCGTCAGCAGGCACATACACCGCTTGCACCGAGGTGATAGAACCACTGGTGGTCGAAGTGATACGTTCCTGAAGCTGCCCCATTTCCTCGGCCAGCGTCGGCTGATAGCCTACCGCTGAAGGCATACGCCCTAGCAGCGCCGATACCTCTGCGCCAGCCAGCGAGTAACGAAAAATGTTGTCAATGAATAACAGAACGTCTTTACCCTGATCACGGAAGTATTCCGCCATCGCCAGACCACTGAGTGCCACGCGCAGGCGCACGCCCGGCGGTTCGTTCATCTGACCGAAAACCATTGCCAGTTTCGGCAGCACACCGGCTTCTTCCATTTCGAAGTACAGCGCTGTACCTTCACGGGTACGTTCGCCCACCCCGGCGAAAACCGACAAACCAGCGTGTTCAGTAGCAATCGAGTTGATCAATTCCTGAATGGTTACGGTCTTGCCCACGCCCGCACCACCAAAGATGCCGGTTTTACCGCCTTTGGTCATCGGGGCGATCAGGTCAATAACCTTCATGCCGGTTTCGAACACTTCGATACGGGTCGCCTGTTCAGAAAAATCCGGTGCTTCAGCATGAATCGGGCGGCGCGGCGTGTCGGACGGCAGGGCTTCCCCAAGATCAATCGGGAGACCGAGCACGTTAAACACGCGACCCAGTGAAGCTTCGCCTACTGGCACCGTAATCGGCGCGCCTGTTGGGTAAACTGCGACACCGCGAGGCAAGCCGTCGGTGGTATCCATCGCGACTGTACGCACAACGCTGTTGCCCAACTGAAGTTGAACTTCGAGAACAAGGTCAGCCTCACCTTCACGCGGCACCCGCAGCGCGTCAAAGATTTCAGGCAACCCCCCGTTTGGAAACTCCACGTCAACAACAGCGCCCAAAACCTGCGAAACACGTCCTTGAATTTCTGCCATCTGTCTCTTATCTCCTGACCGTTATTCCGCTAGGCATCGCGCCCTGCGACAAGTTCATTTTGAAGTGCATGAAGAGCGTCCCAATCACCACTGCCTGCCAGCGCAGCCTGTCGCGCCCATGAGCTTAGGCCGGGCGGAATCAACTTCAATCCGCCGCTTGTAAGCGCATTTCGAATGGCTTCTTCACTTGCAGAAGCCAGCTTTTTAAAGGTATCAATCCCGGAATCCCGCAGAATAGAAGAGATCTTGGGGCCAATTCCCTCGATTTTGGTGAGGTCGTCAGACGTTACTGCGACCTCCGCCTTAGATTGAGGCTTGTGTCCATTCTGTGATTGCTCACGCAGATGCTGCTGGTATACGTCGAGAATCTCGTCCGCTTTTTTATCCAGCGTCGCCTGCAATGCCTCAGCCCCGCCCACAATATCCAGAATTTCACTGGTAATGCCTGCCTGACGCGCCTTGTTGTAAATCAGCGTCAAGTCTACGACCAGATTTTCAGCATTATCCGTTGCATTGCGCATCGCCACCATACGGGCAGAGTGTTCACTCGCCTTACTTTCGAGAATGGCCTGATAAAACGTCAACTGCGTAAACCGCGGCACAATCTCTTCCAAAATTTCTTCTGGTGAAGGCTCGAACTCGTACTGCAAAGCGCCGGCAGTCACATGTGGCGCTTCTTTAATGTACTCTGAAGCGACCTGATCATCCGTTTCATAAGGCGAAAGCGGCAGCAAGCGCAATACGGTGGGACGCTGGGTGAGCGTATTTACAAAGTCGGTATAAGCAACAAATACCTCATCCACTTCACCCGATAGAAATTCATTAATTGCAAGCTGCACCACAGGGCGAAACTGCGCGAGGCCAGCTTCGTCAGGATTCGAAAACTCTGCAATCATATCTTTGCGCAGGCGGGTGACTGTATCCCGCCCTTTACGCCCGACCGTCACCCATTTCGCTGGAGACTTAAGGCGATCTGTAAAACGCAAAGCTGCGCGAATTACGTTGGAATTGAAAGCACCCGCAAGCCCGCGATCCGATGTCACCATGATGATCATGATATTTTTAACTTCGTCGCGTGCTGTTAGCAGCGGATGCAATCCCCCACCGCCGCCTTTTGATCCGGCGCTCTGCACATTCAGCAGAATTTCCCACGCTTTTTCAGAGTAGGCGCGGCTAGCCAGCACCTGCGATTGCGCGCGGCGCACGCGGGAAGCAGAAACGGCTTCCTGCGCGCGTGTAATTTGCCCAATATTTTTGACGCTGCGAATGCGATTCTTTACTTCACGTGCGCTTGGCATTTAGTCCTCCCATCGCGAACATCTGCTAATTCCAGCTCGCGTTGAAGTCTTCAATCGCACTTTTCAGTTTCGCTTCCGTTTCATCGGTCACGACCTTCTTTTCAGCAATTTCCTCGGCCAGATGCGCATGCGCTGAGTGGTAGGTGCGCAAGAAAGCGGCCTGCCATTCCTTCACGCGCGCAACCGGAATATTATCGAGATAGCCGCGGGTACCCGCATACAAAATCACGACCTGATCGGTCAGTGAAAGCGGCTGATACTGTGGCTGCTTCAGTAGTTCGGTTAGGCGGGTACCGCGATCCAACTGGCGCTTAGTCGCCTTATCGAGGTCAGAGCCAAACTGAGCAAAGGCCGCCAGCGAACGGAACTGCGCAAGGTCAAGGCGCAGACCACCAGCCACTTTCTTCATGGCTTTGGTTTGCGCGTCGCCACCCACACGGCTAACGCTGACGCCCACGTTAATCGCGGGGCGCTGGCCGGCATTGAACAATTCGCTTTCAAGGAAAATCTGACCGTCCGTAATCGAAATCACGTTAGTCGGAACATACGCCGATACGTCGCCTAGCAGCGTTTCGATAATCGGAAGCGCCGTCAAGCTGCCACCACCGCGGGCGTCGCTCATCTGGGCTGCGCGTTCCAATAAGCGACTGTGCAGGTAAAATACGTCACCGGGATATGCTTCGCGTCCGGGCGGGCGTCGCATCAACAGCGAAACCTCACGGTACGCCCATGCATGCTTGGAGAGGTCGTCATAAACGACCAGCGCATCCATGCCGTTTTCCATGAACCATTCACCGATTGCGCAACCGGCATACGGCGCAATGTATTGCAGCGCGGCAGCTTCTGAAGCTGAAGCCACGACGACGGTTGTATATTCCATCGAGCCTGCTTCTTCAAGCTGCGCGACCAGACGCGCAATCTCGCCACGACGCTTGCCGATAGCGACGTAAATGCAGTACAGACCCTGCCCCTTCTGGTTCAGGATGGTATCTATGGTGATCGCGGTCTTACCGGTCTGGCGGTCACCAATGATGAGCTGGCGCTGGCCGCGGCCAACTGGCGTCATCGCGTCAATAGCGACGATACCGGTTTGCACAGGGCGGCCGACGTTCTTACGCTGCATTACACCGGGGGCAATACGTTCGATATTGTAATACTCGGTGCTTTCAATCGGCCCGCGGCCATCAATTGGCTCGCCGAGCGCGTTGACTACGCGGCCAACTAGCCCCATGCCAACGGGGACAGACGCGATACGTCCCAGAGGGCGCACTTCGTCATTTTCATTGATGGTATCGTACCCGCCCATCACAATGACACCGACATTGTTCTTCTCTAGATTGAAGGCGATGCCAGTGGCGCCATTGCTAAACCGTACCAGTTCGCTGAAGCGTACATTTTGAAGGCCGCGTACACGGGCAATGCCGTCGCCAACTTCTTCAACGTAGCCAACTTCAACAGACTCGACAGCGGGGGAATACCCTTTTACCTGATCGATAAAAGACTGGAACAAATCGCTGGAGACTTCCGTCATGTGGTTCTCCCAAAATCAATTATGAAAGGATACAGCACTAATGCGCCGACCCGAACTAGACGGCGCAGAAAGACCAAGGGTAAATTTCAAGGAGATTTAGGATGAGGCGCGTTAGAATCTCCCCACAGTGGATATTTTACTAAATCAGGTTTCAGTTGTCCACTTTTTCACAAACGAGTTTCTAATATTTTGATGCAAATTGAATAAATGGAATAGCGGAGCTTATAGGAAGCAAGTGCTTTCATCTATGAGGCGCTTTTGCTTCCTAGCTATTCAGGTAACTGAACAGTTGGCTCGCTAGCAGGAACAAAACAGAGAAGGAATGCCTTATCTGGCGGATCAATCGGATATGGACTTCCCTGCATTTCGCAACCGAAACGCCGAACAAGCATCCTGCGAACTGCTCTCGCGTTTGGATCGACAAATAAAGCTAGATTGCGATCCAACGGCAAATTATCCACAAATTCCTGAGTAATTTCCTCTGCCGCAAGGGGCAGATATGCCAATGTTGAAGGATCGGCATGAATCATAAAATCGATCCAGATGCGCGGCACGTTAATGTCTGCAATCGGATCGCTAATCTGATAGATATTGGTGTAATCAGGAAAGTCAAAGGAACGAATCGCCATATCGAAAGTATCAGGATAGCCTTTTGAAAGGCGTGCCTGCTTTTCCAACAAGGGAACATGCCAGCCAAAGTAATAAACAAGCTGACCAATTATCAAAGCCGCCAGAATTCCACCAGACAACACCGCGAAACCCCGTATAAGAAATAGTGTCTCTTTTCCTTTTTCAGCAGACGACCTCAAGGTTAAGGGTCGCCATACGGAAGGGAGCACGTAGCGAATTGCAACTGCAATTGTGATGGCAACAGCTGGAAACACAACATGCCAGCGAGCATAAACAGCACTATCTCGCAGCAGCGAATTGATCAATGCTGTTGCCAATACCCATAGGGCGATAATGAACGCTGGAGAGCGCCAGCGCCACACTAAATACCCCATTCCCATGAGGAAAAATGGCACGACAAATACCAGAATCAAAGGCTGATCACCCCCATAAAACACAGCGATTTCTGGCTGATTAACATACACCGTGAACGGGAACAACACTCGTTTGACCATCGCGATCAATTCTTCTTCGGTTAAGCCATCTTCCATCGGCTCGGTAAACAGATTAAAACCACCGGATGTGGTTAGGCGTGGGTTTGCATCCCCACCCCTACTAAAAGCAGCATAATAAGTAGGCATCGCCACCATCATGAGCGCAAAGGTGGCGATGGCGATACCCTTCCAGGGAAGCTTTGGGGAAGGTGAAATCTTTGAACGTAAACGTTTGGCAAGTGAAAGCCCTATAAACCAGAGTACGGAAAGAATTAGCCAACCAGCCACCAATGGCACAAAGAAAAGCCGCCCTGCCTCGAAGAAATATTGGGTCAGACCTAGCGACACACCGGCAAGCACCCAATCAGGCCTTTGGTTTCCTCTAATCCCGCGGATAAAGAACCAGATTGCCAGCGTGCCAAAAAGAGGATCTGCAATATGGAGCAATGCAACCCGGCTAAAATGCACGTGAGGGGGAAATGTCATGAGCACGAGCGCAGCGATGATGCCTGCAAGCCGGTCATTAAACAGATCGCGCGATAGAAAATACACCGCAACCACAGTTAGCGACCCAACAATCGCGCTTGTCAACCTCAATGTTATGACTGACCTGCCCAGCAAATGAATAAGTTCGCCCTGCCATTGGGCAAATAACAGAGTTGGGATGTATTCTGATGGACGCCCAACTAAGCCAACCAAACCGCCATAGTAGTGGTTGACCCCATCAACTGCCAGCGCCTCATCAACAGACGTACGCAGCCCAATCTCTAAATTCCATGCCCGAATTACCAATGCCCCGACAAAGAGCAACAGTACAATAATCAGTTCGCTATGTGCCGCTATCCAATCCCGATGTGGTCGATGCCATTTGATAGACGATAATTTAGGTAACTTAAGCCGGACATTGCCTAAGCCGAGGATTAAGAAAAACAATCCACCATAAAAAATCAGTCCTTGAATAGGCATTGCCACCATACCCATTTCAGGAAACAAAGCATGACCGGCAATCTCGCCAGACACTAGCAATAAAGCAACCCCTACCAGGGTGAACGGCAAATTATTGCTCGATGGGGTTAACGGGATGTTCGCCAACGCTGCAATGTCAATTGCAGGCGGCGCAATTCTGATAGACACCCACATCGCTATCAAACCGCAAATCATTAAAATAATCGGCTCTGTAAAATCCAGATTGATGTTATCCTCGGTTGGCGCAAAGGTAATTGCACTGAAAATCAATAGAATAAAAGCCGAAATCATCAGCAGTGCTGCAAAAATGTAACGATTCCGGTTGACTGAAGAGCGAACGGCGTGAATATTTCCTGACACACTGCGCAGATCTCTCAAGTTAAATTTTGCGTCAGCAGCCACAAAAGCCAGGCTGCTGATTACGACAATCACAAGAATACGCAATGCGAGCTTATCCGCCGGGATAAGCATGGCAATAAGTACGCCGAGTAATGGGAAAATGAGATATACAAATTTGTCAATTAGATGGCGCATAGCCCCTCGTTCTGCAAGGTATCTCACCGTTCAGGGAGATTTTCAGGAGATTTCGTGAGTTAGTTACCCTCGATAGCAGGGAGAATTTTCATCAATGATCTTCGGGTTTAGTCGTCAAAAATAATAAAAGGATTTGGGATACATCAAGAATATTATCCGCATCCGTTTGCCGATACATAAAGTTTTAGAATTCTGCATTAACGCAGTAAAAATCAGCTTGTTGCATTAACCACAAGATTATAAACGATTTAATAGTCGGGATGAGTAAGGAAGCTATGTTAGCTTGAATAACTGGTACAATTTTCGACAGCGGCGGTGAAACAAATTTTAATAGACGATCTGACTGTACCCGGGGAATTATTACATCATGACCTACGAAAAAGTACTTGAGCATATTCAAGCAACGTGGCCGAGTTTAATCCGTGAAAACAAGACTGACAGCGGCACGCTGATTGGCTTGCCCTACCCTTATGTTGTACCCAGCGCCAAGACGATGTTTCAGGAAATGTATTACTGGGACAGTTATTTCATCTCCGTGGGATTACTCGGCTCTGGATACGAGCATCACATCGTTCATATGGCTGAAAATATGGCTTATCTATTGAAGCGTTTTGGGGTAATGCCCAATGCTAGTCGGTTTTATTTCCTGTCGCGCTCGCAGCCTCCTTTCTTCACCCAACAGATCCGACTGGCATACAGCACGCTGAAAGTTGGCAATCTCATCTGGCTGGAGCGCATGATCGCGATAGCCGCTCGCGAACATGAAACCGTGTGGTATGGAGAAGCGCATCCCCATTTCCGGCGCGTCTTTCGCGGCCTTTCCCGCTATTACGATATCAATGTTCTAGATATTCTGGCCTCGTGCGAAAGCGGTTGGGATCACTCAACGCGCTGCGATGAACGCTGGTTGGATCACCTACCTGTTGATCTCAACTCGATCTTATATGTGCGAGAACTCGATCTAGCATGGGGATATGATCAACTTGGCGAGTCAGAGATTGCCAGAGTGTGGCGCGGAAGGGCAGCTGAACGCGCTGAAACGATGCAAGAATTGATGTGGGATGCGAATGACGGCTTCTTTTTCGATTATGACTATAAAAATTTACGCCGCACCCGCTCTGCGCCATCACTAGCGGGGTTTTATCCCTTATGGGCAGGGCTGGCGACGCAGGAACAGGCTGCTGAAATCGTTGAGCGATGGTTGCCTAATTTTGAATTTCCCGGCGGTCTCGTCACCACATTGGAAAGCCGTGAAGGGCGACAGTGGGCTTTTCCGAATGGATGGGCGCCATTACAGTGGATCGTAACTGAAGGGTTGCATCGGTACGGGTTTATCGAAGATGCGAATCGCCTGCGCGCCAAATGGTGCAATATTTGCGCCGCCGAGTTTGAACAAACCGGCGCACTCTGGGAAAAATATAATGTCGTAGAGCCGCATCAAAAAACTGAAGAAGGGCTTTACGGTCAGGTCGAGGGCTTCGGTTGGACAAACAGTGTCGTTGTGGATTTCGCCAGAAAACTAACCTGACCAATAGCAGCAGCGCAAAAACATGTAGGCGTGATAACTTACGCCTACATGCCCGCTACGCCTTGTTCTTTTCCTGCGCATCGCCCAGCTCAACTGACCGGCGGTAGGCTGCCCATACGCCATCCGCAATCACGGTGCGTAATCCACCTTTTTCCAGCTCATAAAGCGCGGATGCTGATGTACCTCCGGGACTGGTCACCTGATTACGCAGCGGCGCAGGGTGCATATTAGACTGCATGGCGTAATCAACCGATCCGCGCACGGTTTGCAGCACAAGTTGTTCGGCATCGCGCCGCGAAAAACCAAGGTGAACACCGGCATCAATCAATGCTTCCATGAACAGGAACACGTAAGCCGGCCCGCTGCCGCTCAACGCAGTAGCCATATCGAGAAACTTCTCATCTTCCACATAAATTTCTTCGCCCAGCGCCCGCAGCATCATCCGCGCCTGTTCGCGCCCCGCTTCCGGCACATTACGGGTCGCCGTCCAAACTGTGATGCCCTGCCCGATCTGGGCGGGAGTATTAGGCATTGAACGGACGACATTGGCGTTACCAAAACTGCTGCTCAGTGTGCTAATGCGCACGCCCGCCAGAATGCTCAAAATCAGCTTTGCATCACTAGCATTGCCATTGACTGATTTCGCCACATCAGCAACGACCTGCGGCTTGGTTGACAGCACGATGATTTCAGCGTTCTGTGCCGCTTCGGCATTATTCTGGGTGAAATTGACGCCATAGCGGGCAACCAGTTCATGACCACGCTCACGGCGCGGATCAGATGCAATAATCTGATCGCCGGTCAAAAGCTCCTGACTAACTAGCCCCTTCATCATAGCTTCAGCCATTACGCCGCTGCCGATGAAGGCGACTCTGGTATTTTGCAGCGCCATAATCCCCCCGATGCCTAACAAGATTGATGAGATGCGATTTCTCATCCGCAGAAAGCTCACGCTAAACCGGGATAAATTCTAAACGATTCGCCCCGGCTAAACACCAGTCTCATGTCGAATAAGGGTATTCCCGCTGCCAGAGCGCTTCCGCTTCAGCCACACGATCTTCTAAAACCTGTACGCCCAACCCTGTTCCCGCCGGCACGCGCAGGGTGCTATCCGGCTGAAGCTCAAACGGCGGTTCGGACAAATCGGTGACAAAGTAGCGGTTGGTCGCTGAAATATCGCAAGGCAGTGTCACGCCGGGCAGCGAGGCAAAAGCAGCATTTGCCGCGCGCCCGATGCCTGTTTCCATCATACCCCCGATCCACAACGGAGCGCCGCGTTCAACGCAGACCTTATAAATCTCAAGGCTTTCAGTGAAGCCGCTCACCCGGGATGGCTTCAAGTTGATAATCCGGCACGCCCCAAGCTCAAATGCTAGGCGCGCATCATCCGCCGAATGAATACTCTCGTCAAGGCAAATCGAGGTCTTTAACTGCGGTTGCAGTTTGCTATGCTCATAGATGTCAAAATAGCCAAGCGGCTGTTCTAGCATCAGCAAATTCAAATCATCTACCTGTTTCAAATACTCAGCATCGGCCAGCGTATACGCACTGTTCGCATCCAGCATCAGCAGAATATCCGGAAATTGCGCCCGTACCGCGCGCGCCAATTCCACATCCCAACCGGGCATAATCTTGAGTTTGATCCGCGCGTAGCCCTCGCCCAAACGTTTTCGAATCACCGCAATTGTTTCTTCAATAGTTGGTTTAATGCCAATGCTAACGCCAACCTTCGCCGCGCCGCGCCCCTCGTTGCCCGCTGGCAAGTGATGGGAAAATGCTTGCGTAATCGTGAGGTTATTTGCCTGTGACCATGCATCCCAAACTGCCTGTTCAAGGCTGTGTTTTGCCAGTGGATGGCCACGGGTATGACTCAATAACGCTGGAACATCCGTGGGCGACTGAACTGTTTGACCTAGCAGCGCAGGGATCAGAAATTCACGGAGCACATGATCGGCTGTCCCCATCGTTTCCGAGCTGTATCCAGGATGTATTTCAACCGGCGCTTCACCCCATCCTACAAGCCCATCATCAGTGATGAGCTTGATGAGCACAGCTGTCTTGAAGGGTTCTTCGCCAAAGCTTGTACGCAGCTTTTCGACAAACGGCATTGCGATAGAGAACTGCTCAATTGATTTGATGGTGATAGATCGCATGATAGATTTCCTGACTGGTGTTCTTAATTCAAATTCACAGTTTCAAACTGTGGGCCTTGATAGCTAAGCACATAGAAGCATCGGTCACGGCCGTCATACCTCTCGTGCAAGAAATCGGTGACGATATACCCGAGTGTGAACATACGCTTGAAAGTCATACGCGTATGTTCACGCCAGCGCACAGCTAATGCTGGATTCTGCTGAACGATATCGGAGTAGTTGTGGGGGATCTCTAACAACGCCAGCGTCTTAGTCAGCGTAACCGGTACAGTATCATCAGCAGCAGGCATTACGACACCGTCACTTGAACGAGTCGTCGGGTTCAAAACGGGCGTTTCAGCCTCAAGGTACTGGCCCAGTGTTAAGTCTGCACGCGCCCCAAACAACCTTTCTTCCACACGCCGGTTGGTCACCCACCATTCAGCCAGCAGGCGGTCAGATGCTCCTAATGTGGTCAGCCCTCCACGTTCTTTAGTGCCGTAATAATCTTCGAGATAAGTCGGGCAGGTAACCCCCAACTTACGCACATTCAGTTGAGCATTCAGCGCCAACAGCGGATCAAACGTCCATTCCACCAGCCGAACTCCCTGTTTAACGGCCAGTTCACGCTGTGTCCGTTTCAATCTGTAGCCAATGCCCTGACCACGATATTCAAGCAGCACCACCATGCGCTTGGAAACGATCTGCAAGTTTGCCATCGCAGGGCGGCGCGAATCTTCCATGCTAGTGCCGAGAAACCCGACTAAAACGCCAACGGCCTTCTCATTGTCAAAAGCGGTTAGCACATGCCCACCATGATTAGCAATGGAAAACAGCATGTGTGCGGGGATCACAGCTTCTTCATCGTTACCCCAGTACGTATGCTGTAATTCTACAACTTGATCAAGTTCATCTAGCTGAAAAAGAGGTCTGATCTGTAGATTAAGCTCTGCCATTCAGCCACCCCCGTTAGGCTGTGTTCAGTTGCAAGTACTATTCTAAATCACGCGCGGATGGCGGCGAAATGTATTACGCCAGATTTCCCGCCCATAATTTCGCCCCCGCATATAGGTGATCAGCGTGTCTTCCAACCGCTTCGGGCGAATATTAAAATACTGCGAAAGATTACCGATCCGCGCAGTACGATTTGAAGCCAGAATATCCATCCACTGCTGAGTAATCAAGGCGCGCGGTAATAGACGGCTATAGAGCGCCGTCATCCAGCGCAGCAAATACGGAGGCACGCCGATAATCGGCCTTCCTGCACCGGAAACCCGCATAATTGTCCGGATCAAATCTTCGAGCGTGATATATTCTGGTCCGCCAATCTCAATAACGCGATCAACAGTGTCAATACTCTGTAACGTGCCTAGCAAGGCGCTAATCAGATCGTCAATATAGAGAGGATGCAGCACCACTTCACCGCGACCCGGCATCAAAAAGAAGAAGGGGTTTGTTCGCAGCTGCATCGCAATGTGGTTAAAAAACGCATCTTCCGGTCCAAAAACCAACCCAGAACGGATGATAGTATACGCAATACCGCTGCTCTTGATCGCTTCTTCAACCAGCCCCTTATAGCGTAACAGCGCATATGCCGAAGCAGGCGCTGCACCTAGCTGGCTCACAAACACAATACGCCCGACTCGCGCAGCACGTGCAGCAGTGATCAGTTTGCGCGCCCCCGCCAATTCAATCCGCTCAAGATCGCGCCGCCGACCCCACCACATCGCATTTTCAAGATGAATGATCGCCTGCGCCCCGGAAACGGCACGAAATAGCGATTCATCATCCAACACCGTTCCCGTAACAACTTCGGGCGGGGTTGAAAAATACTTATCAAGTTGTTTTACACGTGCTTCATTTAACAACACACGCACAGGGTAATCTGCCGCCATCAATCCTTTCACCAGATGCCGGCCAATAAACCCGGTGCCGCCTGTAACCAGTATCATATATTCGGGTATCCTGAAGTGCGGGAATTATAGCACAGCGAACTTGCGGAGTAACCCTGATAGCAGAAAAGTGTTAAACCTTGTGAAAGTAGCAGCTTTTGCTACGCTTAT
>JACSRP010000118.1 GCA_014879665.1 Anaerolineae bacterium
CCGGCAGGAATCGGCGCTGCATTTCTTGCGTACTGGCAATACTCGTATCACCAATAAAGACCTTCAGACACAGTATCCAGATATTCATGCCGAAACTATCCGCCGCGATCTAGCCGATCTGGTCAATCGAAATGTGCTGCGTAAGCTCGGTGAAAAGCGCGGATCGTACTATGTGCTGATACCGGAATAGCAACTTCCATCTTGCCCTACAGATTACCCACGATTCCCCGCGCTTCGGCCTTCACGGTAGAATGCCTGAAGGCTTCATGGTATGCTTTTCGCCGTAAAAAACGCCGGAAACTGTGCATGAATTATCCCAAAATATGTCTTATTGCGCTGGCCGCCATTCTAACTGTTGTCGCAGCCTGCGACAGTCTGAACCCGCCAACGCCATCACTGACACCAACAGATCCGCCAACGGTAACGTCGCTCCCTAGCAATACGCCAATGCCATCTGCAACCTATATCCCCTCAGATACACCTGCACCAACTCTGACGCCCAGCACTACGCCCACCGAAACGCCAATACCGACGGCGACTAACACGCCATATCCCACCACTAATTTTATCTATGACAACTGGGACTTTGTTTCGGCGCCCGCCAATATCGCGTCCATGGTGAGTAACAACGCCATGTTGGCCTTCCTCAACACCAATAATCGTGCCCCGTCCGTGAATGCGCTCACCCCGCAGCCGGGCAATAACATCTCAACGCTGTATTACATTTCGCCCACCAGCGGCGCGCCCATCCCGATCTTGGAGATGACCGCCCAAACCGGTGATCAGGTCTGGATTGCGCCAACCGGCACGGCCATCGCCTATATCCGTTCTGAAAATAATGCCTCGATAGACGGCTTATATGTCGTGGATTTAACACTGCCCACCGCGATTCGCGGGCGTGTACTTCCATTAACCACGCTGGTTCAACGTGGTATTTTCAGCGAGCCATCATGGTCTCCAGATGGCGCCCGCCTCGCTGTCGTGCTGGATAGCGGCTACGATCTGGATATTTACACCGTTGGCCGTGATGGCGCGCTGCCAACCAATATGACCCAAAATGGCAGCTTTGACTTCTGGCCGATGTGGTCGCCAGATGGACAGTTCATCTCTTTTGTCAGTGACCGCGCCATCTGCCCAACCTGGACGCCGGGCATTGAAAGCACCTGTGACGGCACCAACACGCCATACCCGACTGGCGGCTATGTCTACATCATGGATATCGCCAGCGGGCAGGTACAGCAAATTAGCCAGCAGTGGGTAACTGAACCGCCTACATGGGTCAACCCGCGCCAGATTGCCTATGCCAGCGGTGATCCCGCCTTTGGCGACCCCGAACGCACCATCTGGATCGCTGATGTATTCACGGGCGAAACCCGCGAACTCCGATTAACTCAGAATAACGATCCAATCAAACTTTCAGAAGTATGGTCGCCTTCTGGTAATCAAGTTATCTATCAGGCCGCATCCACCGAAACAGCCGTTGTGCTTGCCAACCTTGATGGCAGCGAAGTTGGCCGCGATAATGATCTAAGCTTCACCCGCTATGGCATGTGGGCAGATTGGTCACCCCGCGGCGATGCTATCGCTATCGGCGGTATCGGCGGGCAATGCCCACATGGTGTAATCGTCTTGAGCAATCAGTTCGGCACTATTGCGCGGGGTAATCCACCCCCCAGTATGTGCGAACCGCGGTTTTCACCCGATGGCGTACGATTAGCGTTCACCGGTGTGAATCCGCGCATTGATGGTCGTATTGATATCTACGTTGCCAATGCTAATGGGTTTGGGGGCGTAAACCTGACCGCAAATTTGCGCGGAACCATTCGCTTGTTAGGCTGGATTGGCGGGTAGGTAGCAGCAATCTGCGGCATAATCCTTTTCTAAAATGCGCGGCTTTTTTTCGCGGGTATAGTGAATGCCAAAAAGGTGACGAAAAATGGCAGAACAGCTTCAAGACAAAATTGCAGTGGTGACCGGGGCGAGTCGCGGCATTGGGCGCGGCATTGCGCTGGAATTGGCTTCACGTGGCGCAGCGGTAGTCGTCAATTATCAGAAGAATGCAGATGCAGCAAATACGCTGGTTTCAGAAATTGAGGGCGCTGGTGGCAAAGCATTGGCCGTACAAGCCGATGTCAGCACTGAAGAAGGTGCCAACGCACTGATCAAGACTGCCGTAGATACCTACGGGAAAATTGATATTCTGGTGAATAACGCCGGGACGACGCGCGATAATGTGATCATGTTGATGGGTGTCGAAGATTTTGACGCCGTTATCAACACGAATTTACGCAGCACATGGCTGTGTTCCAAAGCCGCAGTACGCGCTATGATGCGCAAACGCTATGGCCGCATCATCAATATCACCAGTATCAGCGGCATCGTGGGCAACGGTGGGCAAACCAACTACAGTGCGAGCAAAGCCGGCATCATCGGCCTGACCAAAGCACTCGCCCGCGAAGTCTCCTCACGTAACGTGACTGTCAACGCCGTTGCGCCGGGTTTTGTACTCACCGACCTCACTGCAAATCTACCTGAAGATATCGCCAAAAAGCTCAACGAAAATATCCCGCTTGGGCGTTGGGGCAGCATCGAAGATGTTGCCAAAGCCACCGCATTCCTCGCAACAGATGACGCCAGCTACATCACCGGCCATGTGCTGGTGGTTGACGGCGGGCTGGCGATGTAACGGAGAAGAATCAAAACATGACCACTATTTTCTCAAAGATCGTCAAAGGCGAAATCCCCGCCGACATCGTGTATCAGGATGAGACCGTCACCGCCTTCAAAGATATCAATCCCATTGCGCCGGTACATATTCTGATCGTACCAAACAAAGAAATTGCTACGGTGAACGATGTCACCCCAGACGATGAACAAATGCTCGGTCATTTGTTCATCGTCGCTCAAAAGATTGCTGCCGACCTCGGCATTGGCGGAAGTGGTTATCGCCTGCTCATCAACTGCGGAAGCGATGGGGGGCAAGAGGTATTTCACATCCATATGCACTTACTTGGCGGTCGCAAACTTGGCCCGATGCTGGCAAAGTGAGCAATAAAACGGGGCGCTTAAAGCGCCCCGTTTTATTTTCTAACCAGCATTTTGCTGGAAATCTCACTGCCCTTTAGCTCGAAGCTTCAACGGTAGCTTCAGGTGTTTCTTCTAATGCCTGCATCAGTTCCTCAGTAACTTCAAGCGACGGCGTAGATTCAGCCGTAGCATCTATCTCAGGAGTCGCTTCTTCAGAAGCTTCGGGTGTCACTTCGGCAGTTGATTCGGCAGTCGGTTCGGTTCGGTTCGGGCGCGCAAGATTCTCTATCGAGCGATCAATTGCGGCAATCACCGCTGCCGGGTCAGTCACAACTGCATTATCATCCCCTGCGGTCAGCAAAACCCCATTGATCACCACCGCCGGCGGGATAACAAATCCCTGCAAATCCCGCGCCTGATTCCGCGCCGCTAAGAGGATGCCATCCGGGCCGCCGCCAAGACTGCATGCAGTGAATGCGCCGCGATCCATCCCCAGTGCCTCAGCACCTGAGAGTATCCGTGAATTGGTGAACGCCTGATTACCAAACTGCTGCCAGTGAAATAGCGCTTCCATATATGGCCAGAATTGCCCCTGTTCAACAGCGCACATTGAGGCGCGAGCAGCGCCCTGCCCATTACTGATCTCGCCGTAACCATACAAAGGTATGAAAGTGGCGGTTACACTATTAGCGTGCATCCGCTCAATAAGGGGGTCAAGCAGCCCTTCGATAAAAGGTTTGCACTCTACACAGTCAAAGCTGGAATAAATCAGCACTTGTACCGGCGCGTCCGGATTTCCTAATCGCGGAAAACCATCCCGTGCGGTGGTCATCGTAAGACCTTCATAGCGCGCGACTGCGCCCTCTGGAATGGGTGCTTCAACCGGGCGGTTTCCCAGCCAGATACCGAATACCAGCAGCCCAATAAAAGCAGCGATCACCCCCACTGTGATGAGGATACCGTTGCGGCGGCTTTCGCGTTCGCGTTCCTTGCGTCTATCGCCCAAACGTGCGTTGCCGGAAGCAGCCTGATTTTTTGAATCCGATTTCGTCTCTTTTGCCATGTCATCCTCAATTGGTCACCTAGAGCGCAGAGTCTACGCTGTCCGGTTCATCATGCCAATACCAGAATATTGCTCGCATTGGTACTACGCGGTTTTAAAATGATCTGACAAATCGTACCATCTTCAGGTAAAATAGGTTCTATTCATCGCGTGAGATTGTAATAATTACAGTTCATTTCGGTCTCCCTCGACCAGAAAACGATAGGAATTCGTCATATGAGCAAATTTTTTGATAATTTCGGCGCGCGCAGCACTCTCAATGTTGGCAGTCAAACCTACACCATCTATCGCCTTGATGCCCTAGCATCGCGCGGCATAGGCAATATTAATCACCTGCCCTTCTCCATCAAGGTGCTGCTCGAAAATGCGCTGCGCAATCTTGATAATTACGAAGTTAACGAATCCGATGTTGCAAATATCGCAAATTGGAATGCTAAATCACCACAGCAAGTTGAAATCCCTTATAAGCCCGCCCGTGTAGTCCTTCAAGATTTCACCGGCGTACCCACAGTCGTTGACCTCGCAGCCCTACGCAGCGCGATGCGCCGTCTGGGTAAGGAACCGTCCAAAATCAACCCGATTGTGCCCGTCGATCTTGTCATTGACCATTCGGTGCAGGTAGACCGTTTTGGCACAACTGATTCTATTATTTACAATGCCAACCTCGAATTTGAGCGCAACCGTGAGCGTTATGAATTCCTTCACTGGGGGCAAAAAGCCTTCGATAATTTCCGGGTGGTGCCTCCTGCAACGGGCATCGTGCATCAAGTAAATCTGGAATATCTTGCCAAAGTGGTACTCACGCGAGATATAGATGGATCGCGATTGGCCTTTCCAGATACTTTAGTCGGTACAGACAGCCACACCACTATGATTAACGGTCTCGGCGTTCTTGGCTGGGGCGTTGGCGGTATTGAAGCCGAAGCAGCAATGCTCGGCCAACCCATCTATATGCTCATGCCCCAGGTCATTGGCTTTAAAGTCACCGGCAGCTTGCGCGAAGGTACCACCGCCACCGACCTCGTTTTGACCATCACCCAGATGCTGCGCAAGAAGGGTGTGGTGGATAAATTCGTCGAGTTCTACGGCTCAGGTTTGAGTACACTAGGGCTTTCAGATCGCGCAACCATCGCCAATATGGCGCCGGAATATGGCGCAACGATGGGCTTTTTCCCCGTAGATCAGATCACGCTGGGCTACCTGCATACTACTGGCCGTGACGCGCACTTGCTTTCGCTGGTTGAAACCTATGCGAAAGAACAGGGGTTATTCCGTACAGACGACACGCCAGATCCCGAATACACAGACACCCTTGAACTAAACCTCGCTGATGTTGAGCCGAGTATTGCAGGGCCAAAGCGCCCGCAGGATCGCGTTCTACTACGTGATATGAAAAGCACATTCGAAAAAGCTTTAACCACGTCAGTCGAAGAACGTGGTTTCGGTCTAGATGCGAATTCAACCAGCGCTTCTGCTGTTGTCCATGAAAATGGGCAGACTGCCGAAGTCAAACATGGCGTCGTAGTTATTGCCGCCATCACAAGCTGCACCAATACCAGCAACCCACAGGTGATGATCGGTGCGGGATTGCTGGCGAAGAAGGCAGTTGAAATGGGGCTGGATGTTAAGCCTTACGTCAAAACCAGCCTTGCCCCCGGTTCCCGTGTCGTGACCGATTACCTTGATCGCGCGAACTTAACGCCCTATTTACAGGCGCTCGGCTTCCATACTGTGGGTTATGGCTGCACCACCTGCATCGGCAACAGTGGGCCTGTACCGCAGCGCGTCGCAGATGCGGTCATCGAAGGCAATCTGGTTGCCAGCGCTGTCCTCAGTGGGAACCGTAACTTTGAAGGTCGTATCAATCCGCTGGTCAAAGCCAATTATCTAGCCTCTCCCCCGCTGGTCGTCGCTTACGCGCTTGCCGGCACCGTGGATATTGACCTGACCAATGATCCCATCGGCCATGACCGTGATGGGGAGCCGGTATACCTGAAAGAGATATGGCCTACTCAGGAAGAAGTTCTTTCCACAATGCAGAAAGTGATCACGCCTGAATTGTTCCAGCGCCAATACGGCAATGTCTTTGACGGCAATCCGAGTTGGAACGCCATTGAAGGCACGTCAGGCGATGTGTTTAGCTGGGATAACACCAGCACTTACATTCAGGAACCACCCTTCTTCCTCGATTTTGACGTACACGTTCCCGAAGTAACGCCCATTCATGGCGCGCGCGCATTGGCAGTGTTGGGCGATTCCATCACCACCGACCACATCTCTCCCGCTGGCAATATCTCATCTACCAGCCCCGCCGGCTTGTATTTACAAGAACACGGCGTTGCCAGAGCCGATTTTAACCAGTACGGCTCGCGGCGCGGAAACCATGAAGTGATGATCCGTGGTACGTTTGCCAATATACGCCTCCGCAATCTAATAGTTCCCGGAAGCGAAGGCGGCGTCACAGAATACTTACCCGAAAATCAGGTGATGAGTATTTACGATGCTTCAATGCGCTATCAGCAAAATGGAACGCCCTTGATCATCCTCGCTGGCGTAGAGTACGGCGCCGGTTCCAGCCGTGACTGGGCAGCCAAAGGCGCGGCGCTGCTCGGTGTGCGCGCGGTCATCGCCCGCAGTTTTGAGCGTATTCATCGCAGCAATCTCGTGATGATGGGTGTGCTGCCGCTGCAATTCAAAGATGGCGAAAGCGCGCAGTCACTCGGCCTGTCCGGGCGTGAAACCTTCGATATTTCGGGCGTGAACGACTCGATTCAGCCCAAACAGGAAGTTCAAGTCATCGCTACTGCCGAAGACGGGAAGGTAACTGCGTTTACCACCATCGCCCGCATTGATACGCCCGTTGAAGTTGAGTATTACCGGAACGGTGGTATTCTCCCCACGGTATTGCGCAAGTTCCTACAGTAAATTCAAATAATCGCCTCTATCACATCCCCTCTTCATTCATCTGGAGAGGGGATTGATCTGCCAGGGGAAGCTTTTGGCGAAAATCGAACTTTATACCGATGGCGCTTGTTCCGGCAATCCGGGGCCGGGCGGCTGGGGGGCTATCTTGATTGCCTTTGATGATACGGGAGCTGTTCAAAAAGAGCTTTCCATCTCGGGTTATGAGCCTCACACGACCAATAACCGAATGGAAATCAAAGCCGTCATTGAGGGTCTGAAACAGTTGAATCGCCCGACCAAATTGACGGTTTTTACAGATTCGCAGTATGTGGTAAATACGATGACTAGAGGCTGGAAAAAGAAGGCCAATCAGGAATTATGGGAACAGCTTGAGGACGCCGCGCAGCCTCATAATATCACTTGGAAATATGTACGCGGTCATGCCGGTCATGAATATAACGAACGCTGTGACAAGCTTGCTGTAGCCGCTATCCAAAATTGTACGCCTCGCTGACGGAGCCGCTCGATGCCAACCATCGCCAACCGCGTTGCCGGGTTTTCAACCACGATCTTCACAGAAATCAATGAACTCGCACTGCAATATGGTGCGCTAAATCTCGGTCAGGGTCGCCCTGATTTCGACGGCCCGCCTGATGTCATTCAGGCGCTGATTGATGGTTTGCGTAATCCCACCGTCAACCAATACCCTCCCGGTGCGGGCGCACTCTCGCTGCGCAAAGCGATCTCAGACCATACAGCCCGCTTCTATGGAATGGATGTTGATCCCCAAAAAGGCGTATTGGTTACAGCAGGAGCCACTGAAGCGGTGTTTTCGTCAATTCTCGGCATCGTAGATCGTGGTGATGAAGTCATCCTGATCGAGCCATATTTTGACAGCTATCTTCCTAATCTGGCGTTCATCGGCGCAACGCCGGTGTATGTCCCGCTGCATCCCCCGAATTGGACCTTTGACCCGGATGAATTGCGACGCGCCTTCACGCCTAAAACCAGAGCTATCCTGCTGAACACACCCCAAAACCCAACTGGTCGCGTTTTTTCGCGCGATGAGCTAACGCTCATTGCTGATCTCTGCAAAGAACATGATGTGATCGTAATCTCCGACGAGGTCTATGAACATCTGGTCTTCGATCAGGCGCAGCACATCCCAATTGCCTCCCTGCCGGGCATGTTCGAGCGCACACTTACCGTAAGCAGCCTCGGCAAAACGTTCAGCGTCACGGGATGGAAAATCGGCTGGCTTTATGGTCACCCGTCACTGGTAGAAGGCGCATCACGCGCGCATCAGTTCGTCACCTTTTCAGCAAATCATCCAGCGCAAATCGCCGCAGCCTACGCGCTTAGCCTGCCCGGCACTTATTACGAAGAATTCCAGTCCATGTATACCGTCAAGCGCGATCTGCTCATGAAAGCGCTCACCAACGCAGGCTTAAAAGCGCGCCAACCAGAAGGCACCTATTTCATCATGGCCGACTTTTCCGATATATTTGATGGTGACGATATCGAATTTGCGCGCTATCTAACCACCGAAATCGGCGTTGCCTGCATTCCCCCCACGTTCTTCTATAGCCACGAACACGCGCATATGGCTAGCACGCAGGCACGATTTGCCTTTTGCAAGTCCGATGAAATGTTGCAGCAGGTCGGTGAGCGCTTAGGCAAACTAACGCGCTAAAAAATCAGAGAATGAATCGGGGATAAACCCGCTTGCCCCGCTAAGCTAAGCAGGGCAAGCGGTAAAGTTACGAAATAACTGCGGCAAAGAGGAACGGCGCGCTCAAAACGCCTAGGATAACCCCTAGAATCGCGACGAAAACCAGATAAGCGACGAAGTAGATGGCGATAGTGATCCATTCCTGATTCGGCTGCGTGAATTGGTGCAGTCGCTTGAAAGCTATGCCGATCAAATACAGCGCGTAAACATTGAGCGCCAGCGAAGCAAGCGAGCCGATGAATCCCAGACCGATGACAGAAGTGATCGCAACTGCCAGCGCGCCCAACAAAGCCGCGGGCGCAGCATACAAGGCAATCGTATAGGCATGATGCAAAAGTGGTACGCTGCTTTTTTGCTGTTCCTTCGCGTACCAGTGTGAAATATAGGCGGCGCCGTAAATCAGCGCGATATTCACCGGAATCGAGATAATTAACGTGATCAAAGCCGCGATTATCGCGCCAAAGAAGAATCTTCCGAGAAATATACTCAATACCACGCTTAGAAGGCTGCCAGCAACCGTAACTAATGCGCCAACCACCGCGCACCAGCCCACCAGCAGCCAGAACCGCCACCATGTCGCCTGTCCCATTTCTCCTTCATAAACGCCCGCCTTGCTTTGCAGGGCATCCACGCCGCGCAGGAACAGTTTCATGCCGTCGCGGAACATCTCGGCGATCCCAACCTTCGCCGGGGCGTCGGGAATCGTAAATGGCAGCGAAAAACCGCCGCTTGCTGCCGCCCCTAATCCACTTGATGAGGCCGCAGGAGAGCTTGAAATCGGGCGAACGCCGCCCGCTGCCTCCGAACCGGGCATCTGTGATCGAGATGTACTTTGAGAAGCGGGCTGTGGCGCCGCTCCGGATTCGTCCAGCTTCTGCAACACATCCCGCGCCCGCTGGTTATTGGGATTGATGATCAACACCCGTTCAAGGTAGGTACGGCGCAGTACCGGATCATCTTGCGCTGCCGCGAGGTAATACCATGCCGTTTCATTCTGGGGATCAGTGCCAACTACCTCTTCCAGAATAGCTCGCGCCGCTGTACGATCTCCACTTTGGAGTGTATCAATACCTTCTCGCAAACGATCGGTTGCCATACAAAACCTCTCTTACTGAATTGAATCTTAGCCCATCCCCAATTATATGCAGAAACGGGAAAAGCGTTACAATCAGCACAATTGTTCAGAGGTCTGACAGCATGCCGCAGAAAAAACACTTCATTGCCATCGCCGGAAATATCGGCGCGGGGAAAAGCACCCTCACCCGCCTACTTGCCAGCGCCTTTGAGTGGCAGCCCTTTTTCGAAGCCGATGCCGAAAATCCTTATCTGGCTGATTTCTATGCCGATATGAAGGCATGGAGTTTCCATTCACAGGTATTTTATCTGGGTAAACGCCTTGAACACCATCGCAAGCTGGTAGACCACCCCACCAGCGTAGTGCAGGATCGCACTGTCTACGAAGATGCTGAAATCTTCGCCTGCAACCTCTACCAGCAGGGTCATATGAGTGATCGCGACTACGATACATATCGGCGCTTGTATTCAGCCATTAGCAGTTTCCTGCCTCCGCCTGACCTGATCGTATATCTGCGCGCCAGCACTGATGCTCTCACTCGCCATATTCAACGGCGCGGGCACAGCTACGAACGTGGCATCTCCCCCGAATATCTTGCTCAGCTTAATGCTCTCTATGAAAATTGGATCGACGGTTGGACTGCCAGCCCGATACTAACCATTCAAATGGATGGCCTCGATTTTCAGCACAATCTCCTCGATTTGGCAGGGATCGCTTCCGAAATTCGTGACGCCTTATCGCCGCAGATTGTGAATATCAACCAATCTTTATAGACGCTGTCACCGCTGCATGGTACAATGGTTTCATCTTATTCATATGATTCATCTGATGAATAGCTTTTTATGCCTACTAATATTGACCTCGATTCTGAACTACTCGCGTATATAATCGAGCAAGGCTTCCAACCCGGCGACCGTCTCCCTACTATCAGCGAACTGCAATCCAGCGAACATCTTGGCATTAGCGCCAGTAAAGTACGTGAGCAGCTAGAAGTTGCCCGCGCTTTAGGTCTGGTTGAGGTTAAATCCAAGACCGGCATGAAGATGAAAGACTTTAGCTTTGCTCCGGCAGTCCGCCTCAGTTTGTTCATCGCCCTCGCTCAAGATCAACACAACTTCGAGTTATTCAGTGAGCTGCGCAACCATATTGAAGTGGCCTTCTGGTTCAAAGCCTGCAAGTCGTTAAGCGCGGCTGATATTCAGGAAATGCGCGCCTGTGTAAGCGCGGCCCGCGAAAAGCTGGATGGCAAACATGTCCGCATCCCCGTAGAAGAACACCGCGCCTTCCATCTCACCATCTTTCGTAACCTGAATAACCCTTTTGTGATGGGTTTACTTGAGGCTTATTGGGATGCCTATAATGCCGTCGAGCTTAGTCGTTATTCCGATTACGACTACTTACAGACAGTATGGGATTATCACGAACAAATTCTCGATCAAATTTGCCTTGAGAATTTCGAACAGGCGCGAGAATTGTTCATCGAGCATACGAAGTTGCTCCGGCATCAACCCCGTATGCAAAGAATAGCGCGTAATGAGGCGGCAGAGATCAATCCTGCACCTCTGGAAAAGGAGACGTAGGGATATATAACTCGTCATTGAATATATTTTCTTTTCACTCGTAGTTATCGTCAGCTTAAGGCTGATCATCCTCAGGAGATGACATGGTATTAGAATTACAACCGCAGGCCGAAACCCCTCAGCAAGAACGGGTGATCAATGACTTCACATTGATGGTTGCCACCAAGAATGGCTCTGGCAGCCAGACATCGAATGAGGTCTTAATCCGTTCCTTGTTCCGGATGGGCATCCCGGTAGGCGGCAAAAATCTCTTTCCATCCAATATCAAGGGCTTGCCTACGTGGTACACCATCCGTGCTAACCGCGATGGCTACGTTGCCCGCCACCCAACGACAGCAATTGCCGTCACCTTTAATGAATTAACAGCCGCCGAAGATATCCAAAATCTGCCAGCTGGCGGCGTGTGTATTATCCCTGCCGAGTGGAAGTGGGGGCAAAGCCGCCCGGACATCGTATACTATGAAGTGCCAGTAAAAGAAACGGTTGTCGCAGCAAACGTGCCGCAGGAATTCCGCGACCGTATTGCTAATATGGTCTATGTCGGCGTATGCGCCCATCTTTTTGGCATTTCAATGGATATTGTGCGTCAAGCGCTGCTAGATACTTTCAACGGCAAAGAAAAGCCGGCCATGATGAATTTCGGCGTGGTCGAACGCGCTGCCCAATGGGCACAGGAAAACCTGATTAAGCGCGATCCGTATTCGTTTGAACCAATGAATAAAACCGAAGGCAAAATCCTGATCACCGGCAACGAAGCGGCGGCACTCGGCTCCCTTTTTGGCGGCTTGACCTTCGTCGGATGGTACCCGATTACGCCATCAACCAGTATCGTTGACGGCATTATTGATCACAAGCATCTGCGCGTCGATCCGGAAACAGGCAAAGATACCGTTGCCGTAATTCAGGCCGAAGATGAGCTGGCAGCTGCTGGTATGATCATCGGCGCCGGTTGGGCTGGCGCGCGTTCTATGACCAGCACCAGCGGGCCTGGCATCAGCCTGATGGCAGAATTTGTTGGTCTTGCCTACTTTGCTGAAATTCCCTGCGTAATCTGGGATGTCACCCGTATGGGGCCAAGTACTGGTTTACCCACCCGCACCAGTCAGGGCGATTTACTTTTCCTCTACGTCCTCAGTCATGGTGATACTCGCCATGTCGTGCTGCTGCCCTCCAGTGTGGCTGAATGCTTTGAATTTGGCTGGCGCGCGCTCGATCTTGCCGATCAACTGCAAACGCCAGTCTTTGTAATGAGCGACCTTGATCTGGGCATGAATATCTGGATGAGCGATCCCTTCGCCTATCCCGATCAACCAATCCAGCGTGGCAAGACCCTAGATAAACCCTCACTCGAAGAGTTCTTTGCCGAACACGGCGAATGGGCGCGCTACCGGGATTATGATGGCGATGGTATCGGCTATCGCACTGTGCCGGGAACGGATCATCTACGTGCTGGCTACTTTACGCGCGGCACCGGGCATACAGACAGCGCAACCTACAGCGAGCGCCGTGAAGACTGGCTCAATAATATCGGGCGTCTCCACCGTAAATTCGATACTGCGCGCACCCTCGTCCCACAGCCAATTATTGATTTCGATCCCGCAAAGCGCATTGGCATTCTTTCCTATGGCTCTAACGATCCGGCAGTTCAGGAAGCCAGAGACAATCTCGCAGCGCACGGCGTAGAAACCAACTACCTCCGTGTGCGCGCACTACCTCTGAATCAAGAAGTCTACGATTTCGTCACCAGCCATGAAAAGGTCTATGTGATCGAAAACAACTATGATGGTCAGATGGCGCAAATCCTGAACATGGAAATCAGCCAGAGCCTGACCCACATGATTCCACTTTCGCTTGGCGACACCCTGCCTATAACCGCGCAGTGGATTGTCGAAAATATCCTGCCTCAGGAGGGCTAATAATATGCCTAATGCACTGGGACTTGAAAGAGCAGATTATAAGGGTTCG
>JACSRP010000009.1 GCA_014879665.1 Anaerolineae bacterium
TATATTGCCAGTATGACAGATCGCAGCGCGCTGTTAGAATATCGCCGTCTGTTTGACCCCGAAATGCGGCCATGAACGAAAGAGAATACGGGAAACAGGATGAGTAACGATACGCTTCTAAATAATCGTTATCGCTTGATCCAGCAAATTGGATCAGGTGGTATGGCCGTCATTTACAAGGCACAAGACCTTTCTTTAGGGCGTACTGTGGCTATCAAGATTTTGCGCCCCAGTTTGACTAGCGATGCCTCTTTTGCTGCCCGCTTCAAAAACGAGGCGCGCAGTGTGGCTAATTTATCGCATCCCAATATTGTTACTGTTTATGACTTTGGCACCAGCGAAAACACGCAGTTTCTGGTGATGGAATTTGTTGACGGGCAAGATCTGAAGAAAGTAATCAAGGCCGAGTTCCCGCTTACGCTGGATCGTGTGCTGAATTTTGGCATTCAAATTTGTGCGGGAATTGGCTTTGCGCACCGCGCGGGCATCGTACATGCCGATATTAAGCCGCAGAATATTCTGGTCACGCGCGAAGATGTGCTAAAGGTGACGGACTTCGGCATTGCACAGGCGCTCGCCAGCGGTACGCCCGGCGAACGTCAGGCGGTGGTGTGGGGCAGCCCACACTATTTTTCCCCTGAGCAAGCCCGGGGTGAACGCCCGACTACGGCATCTGATGTCTATTCCATCGGCATTGTTATGTTTGAAATGCTGACAGGTAGGCCGCCGTATTCCGGGAAGGATCAACGTGAATTGGCGCTGGCACATCTGCAAGCGCCGGTGCCGATGGTCACGGAAATCAATCCGAATGTGCCTCCGAATCTGGCGCAGATTGTTTATAGAACCATGAGCAAAGACCCGGCACAGCGTTATCGCATGGCTGATCAGCTTGGAAATGTGCTCAAATCTTATCAAGAACGTGAGCGGGGGATTCATGTTTCAACGCCGCCGCCGATGCCTCCGGCAACACTTCCGCAAATGCCGCAGCAGCCCGCTTATCAACAGCAGCGGCCTCTTGATCCGGTGCCGACACAGCGGGTTGATCTTGCACCGTCACCGCCACAATTTGGGGGATACGCTCCCCCGGTCGCAAACCCTTACCCGGTGCAAAATTCGGCGCCGGCTTCACAACCCTATAATTCCCAATCATACAGCGCGCCATATATACCCGGCGAGGGGCGGCATCGCTCCTCGCTGGACATTCCGACGATGGTGTTAGCATTGTTGGCATTCATGTCTGTTGCGTGTTTAATTCCGCTGTATATTGCCGTGTTTCAGGCGCGGTTTTAGATATTTGTCGCAGCTAAGGCACGTACCCCGCGGTGTATCGGATGGCGGATGGCGTGAGGGCTTGCGTATGCAGGCCGCCTCGTTTGCAAAGGGCGAATATAGGCCATGCGGGTATGAAATATTCGACCTGTTCCCTACAACAAACTTACGACAAAAACGTATAACCTATTGTGTAACCTGAAAAGGGTTATCAGAGAGTGTTTTAAGCGCCTCCAGCCCTCGCGCCCGGCATCTCTCCCTCAAGGCGAGGGGTAAGGCGAAGCGCGGTAGGAGAGGAATCAAATACAGCACTTCATCCACACTCTCTCAATAGTGTTATACTCGACGGTTATCATTGAAGATCGGGATATTAGGAGGCGTTTTTGCTCCGTATGAATGTAAATTCCTTCAAGAAAAGCGTTGTTACCTGCGTACTGGCGCTTGGTTTATTATTGATTGGTCTATTGCCAGCGGCGGCGCAGTCACGTTCCGTGTTCTGGAATGCGTGGGATGTGAACATTGATAATGTTGACGCCGTTTCGAACCAGTTCCGGGTGACGGAAACCTACGATGTGAGTTTTACCGGGCCATTTACCTTTGGCTCGGCTTTCATTGAGATGGATCGTCTTGAAGATATTCGCAACGTCTCAGTGTCACAGGATGGCCGGGAGATGCGCGCTAACTGCACCCGGCAGCAGGGAACCTTCTGTACCGGCATCAATGAGGACGGCGATTTCGAGATCATCTATTACTTCTTTGCGCCGATCAACAGTTCTCGCTCAAAATTTGAAATCAGCTATGACGTAATCGGCGCCATCCGGGTATACGAAGGTGGCGATCAGTTGTGGTGGGATGCGGTGCCTTCCGACCATTTTGGTTTCTCTATTGGCGAAAGTACGGTGCAGGTATCACTTCCAGCAGGCTATGCGCCGCGAGAAGGTGTTGATCCTGTAGTTACGTATGGTGTGCCGGCGGATGTTCAGGTGAATGGAACCCGTGTAGTCGCCAGCGCGCAGGAAGTGATCACCGGCGATGAGATGTTCAGCATACGGGTGCAGATGCCACATAACCCGAATG
>JACSRP010000017.1 GCA_014879665.1 Anaerolineae bacterium
GGGAACTAGCGCCAATAGTGCTTAAGAAGCTGCCGTTAAAAGGCAGGAATGAGAGCTAAAAATGCGTTTTGGAGTGAATGCGTGGGTGTGGGTTTCCCCACTGACGACTGAAGAACTAAAGAATCTATCGCCAAAAGTGAAGGCGATGGGCTTTGACTGGTTCGAGCTGCCGCTGGAAGTGATCGGCGATCTCGATCCGGTTGAGGGCGCGGCCATCTTGCGCGATCACGATCTGGGCGTGAGCGTATGCGCGGCGATGGGGCCGGATCGTGATTTGATCCACCCTGACGCGGCGATCCGCGAAAACGGCGCGGCCTACATTCGCCAATGTATTGATGTAGTGCAGGGGCTTGGCGGCACAAACGTGGTTGGCCCGATTTATGCAACCGTCGGGCGGGTGTGGCAGCAAACCCCCGGAGAACGCGCGAAGGACGTAGAGATGCTGGTCACGCAGTTGAGCGATCTTTCGGCTTATGCCGGGGATCGTGGCGCAGTGATCTGCGTTGAACCATTGAATCGGTTTGAGACCAGCTTTTTGAATCTGGCGTCGCAGGCGATTGAAATTATAGATCGCGTGGATCACCCTTCCTGCAAAATTTTGCTGGATACGTTTCACATGAATATCGAAGAAAAATCATTGGGCAAGGCGATCCGCGATACCGGCGCTCACCGTTTAGCGCATTTCCACGCTTGCGAGAATGATCGCGGTGCGCCGGGCAGCGGCAACGTGACGTGGTCGGAAGTGTCGGCGGCGCTGAAAGATATTGGCTATGACGGGCCAGTAGTCATTGAGTCTTTCACCGATAAAGTGAAAAGTATCGCCCGCGCGGCGGCAATCTGGCGCGCATTTGAGCCATCACAGGATGCGCTGGCGCAGAATGGCGTGCAATTTTTGAAACAACTGCTGGGCTAGGGGTGAGAAGCCATGAAGCCAAAACGTAATCGTTACTGGACGGTCTTGAAGTGGTTAGGTGGCACCGCGATCATCGCGCTGATCATCAGCCTGTTGGCACCGACGCTGATCCAATCGCTGGATGAAAATATCCGCGATCAGGTGTTGATTCAATCTATCCCGTTCTTTTCTGCTTTCGTCGCCATTTTGATGACTTATATCCTGATCATCGCCCTGCTGATGATCAGGTTTACGGGAAAAATACCGCATCGCATTTATCGCCCGGTAGACATGCTGATCACCATTGGCATCATCGGCGGTATCGTTTGCCTATTCCAGCCCTTCATTTTTGTCGCCTTTAGATACGGCTTTCAACTGCTGCTGCTTTCAACACTGTTGTTTATCGTATGGAGCCATATTGTGCCGCGCAAAGCCAAACAGGATACGCTGATGCCGGCGGTTTCGCGGATGGCGACGATGGTCGGGGTGATCGCGGCAGTCGCTGTTTATGCCCTGTTTTTCCTGACGATGGTTGAAGCGAACAAACTGGTGGAGCCGTATGGTATACGCCAGCGCCTGTGGAATAGTTATGATGATACTCAGAAGGCGCAAATTGCTGAGCAGGTTCAGGCTGAATACAGCACGCAGATTGTGCCATTTCTGGTGGTGTTTTGTTTGTGGCCAGCAGCATTTGTTTTCTTCGGCGTGCGCGGGGTGATTGATGGGTGGCAGTTTCGGAAGGTGAATGCTGCGCCTGAACGAGCCTTAAATGAGGGGGTAGCCTTTAGCGGGGTGGGGTAGTGCCCTCGATTCTCAGTCCGGCATGTTATAGACGCAGATAGGACGTTTAAGCAGCACGCTAAAAACACGATTACTTTAGGAGAAAAGATCATGCCAAGACCTGTAACGCTGTTCACCGGCCAATGGGCGGATTTGACGCTGGATACGCTGGCAGGAAAAGTCAAAGCAATGGGCTATGACGGCCTTGAGCTTGCCTGTTGGGGCGATCATTTTGAGGTAGATAAAGCCCTTTCGGATGATGCTTATGTGCGCTCACGATGGGACATTCTCGAAAAGCACGGCTTAAACTGCTTCGCGATCAGCAATCATCTGGTCGGTCAGTGTGTGGCTGACGCGCTGATTGATGAGCGGCATAAGAGCATTCTGCCGCCGCGTTTGTGGGGCGATGGCGATCCGGAAGGTGTGCGCCGCCGCTGCGCCGAAGAGATGAAGAATACCGCCGCCGCCGCCAAAAAATTTGGCGTGAAGGTGGTCAATGGCTTCACCGGCAGCCCGATCTGGCATTTGATGTACTTCTTCCCGCCAACCACTGACGAAATGATTGATAAGGGTTATCAGGAATTTGCAGATCGCTGGACGCCAATTTTAGATGCCTTCAAAGGGCATGATGTTCGCTTTGCGCTGGAAGTGCATCCTTCG
>JACSRP010000008.1 GCA_014879665.1 Anaerolineae bacterium
TCTGCCTGCGAGTTCTGGCTCAACCATTGCGCGGGGGCGATCATCGTTGTTGTACATCCCGATGAACGATTCTTTGTCACAGTCAAACGACTTCAACGGTTCACTCACCGCCATGAAGGCCGTGTAAGGCCAGTCAATGTTGTTGTGCCGGCCTTTATCGTCGGGGAATCCCCATAAGCACTTACGGGCAAAGACGGCCTGCGCTGCTGAATCGGCGGAAGTTTCAATGAACAGCTTGTGAAATTCACGGTGTTCATCGGGTGCGATGCCTAACAGCCATTCCGCGTAGGATGTCACATCTAGTTCACGGGTTTCATCACTGTGATTGGTCAGGGTCAATTGCAGCAGCTCAACCGGCGCATCGGCGGCAACAAAAACGGTAAGTATGCTTTCGATGTCTTCTACGCGCTGGGTGAAGCGCGAGTATCCCGGCCCATGCGCGACTTCATAGTACTGATATGGGCGCATGACCGGTTTATAGGCGGCTGACCAGTATATTTGCCGCTGAAGATCGCGGATATAGAGATATTTGCCCCAGTTGTCTTTGATCAGGTCCTGGAAAGACCGGGTGATACGGTTTTGCCCGGCGTTTCCCCGCCAGCTGTAGCCGGAGCCGGTTTGTGAGATCATCATGCCGTAATCACCGTTGCTGATCACGTTTCCCCATGGGCGGGGCGTCAGCGGGGTGGTGATGACGTATTCTCTGCCATCGTTTGTAAAGTGACCGTAATGGCTCTTAAATTTTTCAGTCATGCTGCCCTCAACATCAGTCATAACTTTACTTTTCGAAAACTTTTCAATACACTAATTTCTAGAAGTGAAACGGTTCACTTCATTTAATCTAGCATTCTTAGTTTTTGCTGTCAATAAATTCGTTACAGAAATAGTTAGAAATAACCTAATGACGACCATACGAGATGTTGCTAATCGCGCAGGGGTGAGTGTTACCACTGCTTCTTATGTGCTCAATAACACGGGGAAGATCAGCGTGGCAACCCGTGAGCGCGTGATGCAGGCGGCGGCTGAGTTAAATTATCATCCGAACGCCTTCGCCCGTAACCTGAAATATCGCAAAACCCAGAACATCGGCGTGTTCATTTCCCGTTTTGGCGGCTCTTTCTATGAGGATATTCTGGAAGGGATTCACAGCGTCATTTTGAATACCAGCTATGAGCTGCTGGTGTGCCCGGAAAGCCGCTCTACGCGGCGCATTCTGTTTCACCGGCAGGTTGACGGCGCGATTGTGTTCGACTCGAAATTGGCCACTGAAGCGGTGCACAAACTAGCTTCCAGCCAATTTCCGATTGTGATCCTGGATCGCCCGCTGCAAGGGGAATACATTGTGCCGCTGCTATTGGATAACCCGCAGGGGGTGCGCGAGGCGTTCAACCATCTTTACGGCCAGGGAAACCGGAAAATGTGCTATGTGGCCGGCGCTAGCGATTCCTTCGACAATACCGAACGCATGGAAACATTTTTAGATTTAGCAAAAGATCATGGCCTGAAGATCCCGATCTATCAGGGTAATTTCACGGAGCGCTCTGGCTATGAGGCGGGGCAGGCTATTTGGGAAGCTGAGGAGCTGCCGGACGCCGTCTTTTGCGCCAACGATCAGATGGCTATCGGGTTTATAGATGCTGCCAAAGAGCGCGGCCTACGGATTCCGGAAGATATTGCTGTGGTGGGCTTTGATGATATTCCGCTTGCCCGCTACGTGAAGCCACCGCTGTCTACTGTAGGGACATCGCGTTTTGAATGGGGAAAGCTGGCGGTTCATCAGTTGATTGACTTTCTTGAGCAGGGGACACCATTCAGAGAGCAGCGAATTCCCACCCACTTCATTCAACGTTTATCTTCAACCCGTAATGGCAATCTTATTGATTCTGATGGAGTTTAAAATCGTGGATTCTCCGAAGATTTTGCGCCGCGAGCTGCAAGGCTCGGTGGAGTTTTATCGTGATTTTACCAATCTTGATCCGAACAGTCCGGGTTTTGGACTGACAGTTGACTCTACTAAAAAGGCGAAATTTGCTTCGATTGCCGCTACCGGGTTTGCGTTGAGCGCGTGGGTGATTGGCAGTGAGCGCGGCTTGATGCCCCGTGAGGAAGCGAAAGAGATCACCCGCGGCACGCTGGATACGCTGCTAAATCGGGTTCCCCATCATCGCGGCTTCTTTGCTCACTTTCTGGATATAGATACCGCACAGCGCTGGCGAGTATGCGAATACTCAACCATTGACACCGCGCTGTGTTTAAACGGCGTGATTACGGCTGCCGCCTATTTTCAAGATGAGCAGATTCGCCAGATGGCACAGGAAATACTGGCGCG
>JACSRP010000107.1 GCA_014879665.1 Anaerolineae bacterium
TCATAAGCGGTCAACATCGTGATCGGCACGCCATCCGCTTTCATCTTCTGAAAATCGCGCACCGTATTACGCATTTTTCAAACGTCCTTTCAACAATAAGTCTAGTTCTGAAATATCTGTCCCTTGCGCCGCGGAAATCGGCAGCGTAAGCCGGGCAATTACCTCATAAGCATCCAATATCTCACTATCAATCTCTGCCGACTGTAGCGCCGCCAGATGCTCAGCGATAGTGCCAGCGTCACCACGTGAAATCGGGCCGGTCAGCGCTCCGGGTAAACCATCCATCTGAATATTCTGGATCGCCGCCAGCATCAATGAATACAGCGCCCTGTGCGCTTCCGGTGTATTGATGCCCATCGTCTCGAATATAGACGCCGCTATGCTGTACATCGTTACGGTGTATGCGCCAACAAAATTTAATGCCGCGTGATAAAGAGCCTTGCCGCCCGGGGGAATCACCAGAATGTGACCGGAAACTGATTCTACCAGCACCTCCAGCCATCCGCGCAGTAAACCCTCAGCTTCCAACGCAAATACCGATCCCGGCACTCTGAGCAGGGCTGTTTCTACATTGGCAAACGGGAATACCGGATGCAAACTGCCAATAACTGCGCCCTGTTCTTGCAGCATATTCAAAACAGAGGCCGGCTTCGCGCCCGAAGTATGGACAATAGCTTTGCCTCCAAGCGACATTTCGACAAGACTGGCCGCAACCCCGATAATTTCATCATCAGGGACAGTCAGAAAAGAGAGATCGCTGCGGCGCACTACTTCTAGGGGATCGCACACAGCATCCGCCAATACTAGTTGAGCGCAGGCTTCGGCTGAACTGTATGACCGACTGGAAATAGCCGCTATCGAATAACCGCGCTCATGCCATACACGGCTCAATGCTTTCCCGACTCTGCCAGCGCCAATAAATCCTAGCGTAGGGCGCGAAATCACTTTAGACCCCCGGCGTACCCAGCGGCGTCGCCGTGGGAATCGGTTCACTAATAAAAATGGTGACTTCGCAAGATGCCCTCGCTGCATTGGCGGTATCAAAAACCACGATCCGGAAGCGATATTGGCCCGGCTCATAAAAAGAGGGGATAAGCTGCCCCAGATCACCCAGCTCTGGTACCGGTTGTGTGCCGTCTACAGCCAGCGGCGCAAAGTTCCCAAAAGTAGATGGGCCGTTCAATTCAAATTTATAGAAGGCAAAGTCCTCAGAATTTGCGGTACCGCGCACAACAATTGGTTCAAACACAATCATACCGTTACCGGGAACTTGCAGCGTGGCATTGGGCGTATCACAGCCTATTGGCGGGGGCGAGTTCGGCACTATAGTGCCGACAAACGTCGGGGTAAGCGTTGGCGTTGGCAAAATCTGGTTTGCAGGATTCACCTCGCCCAGTTGAACCCCACTAGAATCAATACTAAATTCGCCCTCAACCGGGGCGCTGGTCGGCGTGCGAAAATCACCATCGCTTTGAATGATGGTCAGGGTTGTTGGCATGCCTCCCGTTTCACGGATGGTGGGCGCAACTACAAACTGGATGGCGACCACAAACAATAGGCCTTCTACCAGAAACACCATGACATCCAAAGCGCTGGTACGGGTAGTACGCGCCATACCGCGTTCTAATTCAAACTGGGTGCTGCGGAATGCCTGCTGCGCGCGATTGAAGCGCCAGAATTGCAGCACCAATAGCGCGCCTAAAATGATATAGAGGCCGGTTGCCCATTGTTCGATCAGGAATACGACTGCTGCCATACAAATACTACTTTGCGCCAGCCTGAGCAAGACTCCTCAATACACCTCGAATGATTGCGCTCATCCGCGGCACCAGCAGCTTCCCTGCCTCCAATACTTCCTCGTGGTTAGTGTCCAATGGTGTATCTATCGCATCAATACATTCATTGGTGATACCCGACATAGCGAGTACTTTCATCCCTGCATGGCGCGCGGCGATGACTTCGTGAACGGTAGACATGCCCACCGCGTCCCCGCCCAATAACCGTATCATCCGAATTTCTGCGGGGGTTTCAAAAGTTGGGCCGGAAAGGCACATGTAAACACCCTCATGATAGGGAACATTATTCTCTTGCGCCGCCCGCAGAGCATACTGGCGAAGGTCACGATCATAGGTTTGGGACATACCCGGAAATCGTGAACCCAGCGTCTCGTCGTTTGGCCCCATCAATGGATTGTTTCCCATCATTCCAACAAAGTTGATGTGATCGTTCAGAATCATCACATCCGCTACTTTATAGCCAGCATTCACCCCGCCAGCGGCATTGGTCAGAATTAGCGTCTCAATACCAAGGTAGTGCATTACGCGCACGGGAAATACAACCTGCTGCGGCGTATAGCCCTCGTAAAAATGCGCCCGGCCACGCTGCGTGATCACCGGGCTGCCCTCTAAAGTGCCGATCACCAATTCACCAGCATGACCGTGAACCGTTGATACTGGAAAACCGGGAATTTCGGAATAAGGAATACTGACGGCATTTTCAACGGCATCAGCCAACCCGCCAAGGCCAGAGCCAAGCACAACGCCTACCTTTGCGGGAAACGTCGTCTGACTGCGGATAGCTTCAACAGCCGCTAGATAATCAGCGCGCTTAAACACATGCCCTCCTCTGGACGTAAAATAACGCTATTAGGTTCCGTTATGGCTAAGCGTTTTGAGCGAGAAAGATCGCTATATTTGTTCGTACCTCATCCTGAACGCAGATCGAGATGTGTAGATGGCGCTTAGCCCCGCGCCCGTCTATTATACTCGACGCAATGCTCAGGGGCATGACACAGCATAACTTCTAGGCGGTAAACACACATGGCAGCAGTTACACAAATTATGCGAACCCTGCTCGCTTGCGTTCCACCTCATATTCCTGTGGCGTATCCATATCGCGCAGAATGCTATCGTTATTTACAGGCACATAGTTTATCTCAGCAGCATGCCGGTTAATCACCTCACGCGCAGTAGCCCCGTCCGGCAGCGCCAATAACTCTGCCCAGAGGCGGCGATCAAGCAGCATTGGATGGCCGCGCCGCATTTCAAAACTGGGCATTACGATAAGACTATGATCGCGCCAATACGTCTGAATAATTTGAGCCACAATGGGCGACTGAATCTGAGGCTGATCGCCAAGTACCACAATCGCCGCTGAGATTTCCACTGGAAGCGCGCGCAGTCCTGCTTGTATCGAGCGCAGCATTTCACCGTTAGCAAAGTCATAATTGCGGGCAAATTGCACGTCAAAACCAACCGTTTCTCGCGCCACCGCCTCAGCCTGATGTCCGGTCACGACGACAATACTCGCTAATCCCGCATGCCGAAGCTGATCCAGAATATGCGCTAAAACACTGCGATTATTTCCCCACGGCAGCAGCGCCTTCATCGTACCCATCCGCGAGCTTAACCCCGCTGCTAGGACGACAGCCGCAACTTGAGCAGTACTAGACTCCGCCAACGCCATGCGCCCTCAACGCGGCCACCACGCGATCTGGCACCAGCGGCAGCGCATCAATCCATACGCCGGTTGCATCTTTTACCGCGGCAGCAATTGCCGGCCCTAGAGGAATAAACGGCATTTCAGCCATGCCGCGCGCACCCCACGGGCCAATCGGATCGGCATACTCAAGAATCACCGACTTCACTTCGATAGGAATATCCAACACTGTCGGGATGAGATAGTTCGACAAAAATGGATTGCGGATGCGGCCTTTGTCTGAAATCAGATGTTCCATCACCGCATATCCCAGCGCCTGAATCACGGCGCCCTCAATCTGCCCCTGCACTAGCTGCGGGTTAATTGCCCTGCCAACATCATCCGCGCTGACAACTCTCCGAACAAAAATCTGCCCGGTATCAATATCTACTTCAACTTCAACCGCCTGCGCCACATAGCCATAGGCAAAATTCGGCTCTGATTTTCCAGTCATCGGATCGTACATGCTGGTTTTCGGCGGGCGATACTGGTAAGTTGCGCGGGCTGGGCGTTCTTCAGCCTTCCATGCTTCTAGCGCACGTTCGGATGCGCCTTTAATTGCATTGCCCGCCATAAATGTCATACGCGAAGCCGAAGCACTTCCTGCCGTCTGCGTCTCAGCGGTGTCATGAGTCAAAAGCTGAACCCGCTTTAGAGGAACCCCAACCGCTTCGGCAGCCATCTGTGACATTACAGTATGTGCGCCCTGCCCCACGTCGGCACCACCATGACGAACAATGACCTGTTCAATTTTATCGGCGCCGAACAGCTCCACAGTTGCCCAGCTTTGCTCAGGAAAGCCAAAGCTGTAACCAACATTTTTATAGCCACAGGCAAAGCCGATGCCGCGGCGCAGCGATGAATTTGAAGGTTGTTCTAATGTTGTTGGTCGCCACAATCCGTTCTCTGGTTTCCAATAACTTTCAAGCGCAGCCTTCTCAATCACACGGGGCATAGTGACCCCTAATGGAAGCGGCGTCCCCACCGATGTAATACTGCCCTCATCAACGCTGTTTATGAGCCGGATCGCAATAGGATCCATCCCTAACGCATCGGCAAGTCGATTCATCATGCCTTCAGCGGCAAATGCGGCTTGAGGCGCGCCAAAACCGCGGAATGCGCCCGTGCAAATGTTGTTGGTCAGCACCGCGTAGGTATCTACATTGCAATTCGGCACTTCATAGGGCCCGGTCGCCATCAAGTTAGCGTTGGCAAGTACTTTAGTTGAGGTGTAGTTGTAGGGGCCAGCATCACCAATAATACGCGCCTCAATCGCCACCAACTTACCCTCACGGGTTGCGCCCCATTTTGCGTGTATGCTTACCGGATGTCGCTTGTGATGGTATTGTATCGATTCCTCACGGCTCCAGATGATTTTCACCGGGCGCTGCAATTTATGCACCGCCAGCGCCAGAATAATCTGCACGCTCATATCTTCACGGCCACCGAATGCGCCACCAATGGCCGGGTAAATCACCCGTACTGCTTCAAGCGGCAAATCTAGCGCGTGGGCAATTAAACCCTGATCTTCATGCGTCCATTGTCCGGCGACGACCACCGTCACCCGTTCCGCCTCATCAATATAGCCGACTCCGGCTTCCGGCTGTAGAAAGGCGTGTTCCTGATAACCGGTTTCGTAGTCCCCTTCAATAATCACATCTGCCAGCTCAAAACCAGCCTGAACATCGCCATAACGGATGCGATAATGACATAGAATATTATTCGGATTCTCTTCGCGGATTAGCGGGGAATCGTCGCTCATCGCCGCGTCCATATCGAATACAGTTGGCAGATCTTCGTATTCAATCTGGATCAACCGGACACCTTCAGCGGCAATTGCTTCAGTTTCCGCAACCACCAATGCCACCATATCCATGTAACAGCGAACACGATCGTCTCCGGTAATACCGCTGCTGCTGCCCGGTCCACATAGCACCGGCTGATCTTTTGCCATCAAGCCGTATTCATTGACCGGTACATCTTTAGCCGTAAAGACGCGGTGAACGCCGGGCAGCAGCTCAGCAGCAGTAGTATCTACTGACAGGATACGTGCATGAGGCCGGTCACTAAAGCGAATTTTCATCCAGAGTTGATCAGGCATGTCAATATCACCAGGATATGGCGCTGCACCGGTTACCTTGGCAACAGCGTCCATCCGTTTGATATTCTGTCCAATGACGGCATTATTCTGTTTGTTATTCATAGGATGTAAATCCGAAAACGTCAGGCGAGAGGTGACACAACGCCATTATTCCCATAGGTCTGTCGAGTTCCCATTAACCGCTGCGTTTCACGCTCAAAGATACGCTGAAGGATGGCAACCGCTGAGGCATAGGTTGCATCAATGCCAGTATAGCTCAGGTTTCCCGCCCCAAGGTTATGTCCTTTTGTGAACGGAGTATCCGAAGCATAGTGCAAAAAGCCAACATCAAATGGCGCGGCATATAAATTGACAATCTCATTTTGAGGGTGTCGCTTCGGGCGAACTGCTTCATACACGGCTGAGAGATAAGGGCCTGCTTCCATCTCGATCACCGTGTAACCTTCACGATAAAACACTTCCATATAGCGCGGATTTTGCAAGAATGTGCCGGGCGCGCTGATCGCCTTCTGATTATCCAGCACCATACTGTAGGTCAAATGTGGCGCCACCCGCTGCGCCGAAAAACAATTCTCAAACATATAAGTGTTCTGCGAATGCTCATCATGCACTACATTGCAGATCACCACATCCCCAATACGGCCATTTAACGTCGCCGCTTTGCCCATAACGTATACGCCAAGCAAATGCGCCGCGCGTTCCGTCAGCCGGGTTAAGAGTTCATAGGCAGCTAACCCCAGCGGGTAATCAACATTCACAATAACGGCGTCGCTGGCAGCAAGAATTTCAGGGTTGATGCCAATAAGCGCGCGCGGATCGATCCAATCTGTACGCAGGCGATTGACTTCAATGACTTGCGTCTCAAGATCAGATCCATGCCGGCTGGGTACTCGTTGAATGCCGAGCGCAGCCTCCGAATCACGGTAGCGCTCTCGCGCAGCCACATCGTCACTCAGATATTTCTTGAGGACGTAATACAAGAAGTTATTCTTGTGTGTTGCGCCGCCATCAGCCTCAATTTCACGATATTCACGCAGCAATCCCTCGTGCTCACGCGCTTCAATATAGGCGATTAACTCCGGCTCTACGCGCAAAGCAAAGCCAGTCATCAGGTTAGTCAAGGAATGCGTGTTTGAAGAGATAAAATAAATTGGTCGCTCGTCCAGATCAACCGGTGGATCGGTATGTTTACGCAGATAAGTATTCAGGTCTTCCCACCAGTAAGCAGTAGCGCGGCGATAATCCGCCAGTGAGCCAGCTATCTGGCGCAGGCCGATCTGCTTTTTATGCGCGGCCATCTTGCTCAAAATTGGCAGTAAGCGCGACCCCCATACGATCTCAAGGCGCTTCAAATCTTCTTCATCTACCTGCAAGATCGCCGCCAGCACTTGGCGCTGGCTTTCGCCTAAAGGTTCAACAACATCTGCATTCTGGCTAAGAAACGCGCGCGCAGCAGGAGATTGCAGCAGAAGATGCAGCTTATTCCATTCAATTTGATAAGCAGTCAGCATTGGGATGAGATCATCAATATCTGACCGGCTGGCGATAAATACTGCCAGCGTATGCTCTCCATCAAAATGCATCCGCCGCCTGCGAACCGGAGCATAGACCTGCTCCCATTCATTCACTGAATAATGGGCATCAAGAAAGGATTTTTCAATTTGCCCTAAGATGACGTAATCAACGTCTACGATACAGGCCGGAAGGCGCAAGCTGGTATAAATAATGGCGGAAATATCTGGCAGCGGGCTTCGCGCCTTCACATGCAGCGAGCTTTCCATCGCCATGTGGGCCTCAGCCAGCGTTTCCAACTGAATAGTATGAGTGGAACGCAGCAGCGAATAATACGTGCGCATGTACAGTTCAATTTCTTCGCTGCCGGTCTTTGGAACCGTACGATCCATCAAATCCTCTTTTAACTTGAATTTGCAGTTGCGTATCCGCTGCTAGTTTCGCCGCACATCTTTCATCTGGCGGTTGATCTTCCGCTGCCGAACGCGATCCATCCGCTTCTGTTCCTGCATTTGAACACGTTCTTTCGCCAGATCTGATTCTTTCACATTGATCGCCCGCTTCGGGGCAAACAAGGCTACGATAAGTGCCGCCGTTGCGCCTAGTACAAGGAAGATAATGATCGTAAACAGCCAGTGAACTAATTGTGGATCAGTGCCACGTGTCGTGAAACCGCGAAAATTGGCTTTAGAAAACGCGATGACAGCTGGCGCTACCGCATATGAAATAACCAGCAGCGCGATAATCAATCCCAACCCTAGAGCCGGCCATAAGCCCCGCTTACTTTTCTTCTTAGCAATCGTTACCTGACTGGTCATGAACCTATCTCCTCACGTTTTTGAGCAGCATCCATCAAGGCATTGACTATCGGGTAGTAACCGGTACAGCGGCATAAGTTCCCGGTGATGCTTTGTTCGGCATCTTCTCGTGTAGGGTGCGGACATTCTTCTAGTAATTTTGCGCCCGCCATCAAAAAGCCGGGTGTGCAATATCCACATTGTACAGCGGCATGTTCAATAAACGCGGCCTGTACAGGATGTAACTCGCCCCCATTTGCTAATCCTTCCACCGTCACAATTTCCGCATGATGCGCGCGCGGCGCAGGCACTAAACATGCCATGACGGCGACACCATCCAAATATACCGTGCAAGCGCCGCACTCGCCTTCCGCACAGCCTTCTTTAGTGCCCGGCATACCGGCATCTTCACGCAGAAAGCGCAGTAATGTTTTACCGTACCCTACGGTAAATTCACGTTTTTCACCATTAATGGTAGTCACGATCATGTCTTCTGCCGAAAGGTTGTATGAACTAGTTTCGGACAAAGGACGGCCTTCAGAAGCGCCCCACAGCTTTGGCGGATGTTCGGGAAGCTGTGGTATGGCGTTATTTGCCAGCATATGCAGCGATCGTGCCATCAGCACACGGATCATCTCGCTGCGATAAGTGGCCGTTGAGCGCACATCATCAATCGGTTTTGGTATCGAACCAGCAGTGATCGCTGCCTCACGTATCGTCTCTTCTGAGAGTTGTTTCCCGGTTAAATAAGTCTCCACTTCTGTCAGGCGAATAATCGTGGGGGCAACACTACCCATCGCAATACGCGTTCGCGCTACAGCATCGCCATCAAATTCTATGACAACAGCAATATCTACCACGCTAATCGCTTGCGCGCGGCGCAGGCCAAGCTTGAGAAATACGCCGCGTTCATTGGGTTTCAGCGCCGGAAAAACAATCTCACTGAGCAGTTCATCCGGCTGCATAACTGTACGCCGCACGCCAGCATAAAACTCACTCAGAGGAACAGTGCGAACCCCACGCACAGATTGCAATTTTACGGATGCGTCCATTGCCATCAGCGGGGTGATAGTGTCATTTGCCGGTGAGGCCGTGATCAGATTTCCGGCTACGGTGCCGCGATTACGAATCTGCGGCGCACCTACTTCCCAACATGCCTGCGCTAAAGGCAGCGCCTTTTCACGAATGAGGAGGCTATCCACCACATGGTTATGCAGTACAAGCGGCCCCAACACAATATTGTCGTCAACTTCACGGATTTCTGACAGCCCGGCCACGCGGGTAATATCTATGAGCGTTTCAATACCCTTGCGTTGACCACGCTCAATTTCTAAAAGCAAATCAGTGCCGCCAGCGATAATACGCGCAGACGCGCCATGCTGCGACAGCAGCAGCGCGGCTTCTTCTAAAGTTGAAACGCTTATGTACGATTTCCACATCATGAGAATACTACCTATGCTTGTTCACACTATAACGCGAGGATGGCGCAATCGTGCTTTAAGTTTCATACGAAACCCGGGGTTCTATCTCCAGCGCCTTAAATGGATATACATTGATGACCTGCGTTTGTTTATACAACGTTTTAGTTTCAGCTCTATTATCATAATTATGCACATGCCCATGAAGCAAATATCGCGGCTGATACCAATCCATGAATCGCAAAAACGATTTAAATCCGGTATGCGGCTTGTCAGACAGATCATGTATGCCCCGGGGTGGACTGTGCGTTACGAAAATATCCACCTTACGATGCTGTGACGCGCTTATTTTCAGCGGCACAAATAAGCGCGTCACTTTCCACGACATCTCCCCTTCAGTGTACTGGATTGGCGCTTCGTTATATCGCATTGAGCCTTCCAATCCGACAAAGGTGATGCCTTTATAGGTAAGTATCCGCTGGTGAAGATCATCTCCCCCGGGCGGTCTTTCATCATACATCGTATCGTGATTGCCACGAACATAAAATAACGGCACGCTCAACACTGAAGTGATGAAATCAAGATACGCGGACGGCAGATCGCCGCAGCTGACCACCAGATCTATATCATAGTAGCGCCTGCGTAAATGTGCAGCATTTTCAAGTTGAGATGACGCCAAATCACTTACACAAAGAATTTTCACACTAAAAACCGCGCATTTTGACGGGCGCATTATAGCGCGTATAGGTTCAAAACTTATAGCATTCTTCAGGCGGCTGATCAGCATAGGCGGCCGAAGATCATCTAGAATCAAAAGCGGGCGCGTTTTACGGCGCCCGCCAAATGATTTAACCTACTGCTTCGTTCCCACCCGCAGCGCCGTCGCCGTTGACGGCTACCTCATTATTTTCGTCTTCCAGTTCCGGTGATCCATCCATGATGGCGATGCCAGAGATGAAATCATCACCGCCCAAATCCATTAAACGCACGCCAATGGCATTGCGTCCTGTCTGGCGAATTTCATCAAGCCGCGTCCTCAAGACGATCCCATTCACCGTAAGTACCAGAATATCATTTACAGGGTTTACACAGCGCATGGCAATAATCGGCCCTGTACGCTCATCCCGTGAGATGGTCATGATGCCGCTGCCATATCGTCCTTGCGTACGATAGGCTTCAATCGGTGTGCGTTTGCTGTAGCCATTGGAAGTGACGACCAGCACCTCGGTATCTAGTGCCCGTACTACATCCATGCCCGCAACCAGATCGCCTTCCTGCAACCGGATTGAATTTACGCCGGCGGCGGGGCGTCCCATGACGCGCACCTGCTTTTCATTGAACCGGATGCTCTGCCCGCCCTCAGTGACGAGGATCACATCTTGATCGCCATCGGTGTATTTCGCCCAGTTCAAGAAGTCGCCATCTTCCAGCGTGATCGCAATCAAACCACTGGGGCGAACCGCTTCAAAATCTTGTAACCTCACGCGTTTGATGCGGCCATTACGGGTCGCCAGTACAAAATAGCCACCCTCAATGTCAAAACGCTCCACCGGCACAACCGCTGTGATTCGCTCTTTGGGAGTTAACGCTAACAGGGTTTGTACAAGTGTTCCCCTGCTGGCGCGCCCCGCTTCCGGCAGATCATAGCTGCGCCGGATACTGTATACCTTGCCATGATCGGTGAAAAAGAGGATGGTATCGTGGCTGCTGGCCGCAACCAGCGCCTCAGGGCCGTCTTCCTCGCGCATATGCACGCCTTTAACCCCTTTGCCCCCTCGCCGCTGGGCGCGGTAAGCATTGGCGTTCACACGCTTGATATAGCCCTGCTGTGTTAGGAGGATGACCACTTGCTCACGTGGATGCAGATCATCTTCGTCAATATCAGCGGCAATGCTGTAGTCCACCTGTGTGCGCCGTTCATCACCAAATTTATCCGCAAGTTCTAAAATATCCTCGCGAATTAAAGTAAGGATTTTCGGCGGCGACTCGAGCAGGTCTTCTAGATAGCCAATACGCGCCATCACCTCGTCATATTCCTGTTGTAGTTTCACCTGCTCCAGCGCAGCAAGGCGGCGAAGCTGCATTTCCAGAATGGCATTTGCCTGAGCCTCGCTCAAATCAAATCGAGTCATCAGCTGCGTACGCGCTGCATCTGCATCATCAGAACTGCGAATGGTCTGGATAATTGCATCCAAACTAGACAGCGCCTTGAGCAGCCCCTCAAGAATGTGCGCCCGTGCGTATCGTTTCTCAAGCTCAAATTGCGAACGGCGGCGAATCACATCAATACGGTGTTCGATGTAAATATGGAGCATCCGCTTCAAGCTAAGCAGGCGCGGTTCGCCGTTCACCAACGCCAGCATTTGTATGCTGAACGTGCTTTGAAGCTGCGTATATTTGTAAAGTTGGTTCAAGACTTTAAGCGGCTGCGAGCCTTGCTTGAGATCCAGCACCAGCCGCATCCCATGACGATCACTCTCATCGCGCAGGTCGCTAATCAAGGCCAGTCGCCCCTCACGCACTAGCGCGATAATGCGTTCGATAATGGCCGTTTTGCTGATCTGGTAAGGAATTTCAGTGATGATGATCCGGTGGCGGCCGGTTCGCGTCTCTTCAATATCGGCTCTAGCGCGAACAATGACTCGCCCACGACCCGTAGCGTAGGCTTCCTTTAACTCATTCCCGGCGGCAACAATTGCGCCCGTTGGAAAATCTGGTCCGGTCACAAACTCGCACAGATCATCAACCGTGATGTCGTCCAACTGGTCATAATGATCGATGATATAGGCGATAGCATTTGCCAGTTCGCGCAAGTTATGCGGCGGAATATTGGTCGCCATACCCACAGCAATGCCGCTCGCGCCATTCAGCAGCATATTGGGCAATCGCGCAGGCATAACCGATGGTTCAGTGGTCGTGCCGTCGTAATTGTCAACAAAATCAACGGTGTTCATGTCAATATCTACGAGCATTTCCTCGCAGATACGCGCCATACGGGCTTCGGTATAACGCATCGCTGCGGGGCTGTCGCCGTCAACACTGCCGAAGTTACCCTGACCATCTACCAGCGGGTAACGCAGCGAAAAATTCTGCGCCATACGCGCCATAGCATCGTAAACAGCGCTGTCACCGTGTGGGTGATACTTACCCAGAACATCGCCAACAATACGCGCGCTTTTACGGTATTGGCTGTTCGACCGCATACCCATGTCATACATTGAATATAAAATACGCCGGTGAACTGGCTTTAAGCCGTCTCGCGCATCTGGAAGCGCGCGGGCCACAATCACGCTCATAGCGTAATCGAGATAGCTTCCTCGCATTTCCTCATTAATGTTGATCGGACGGATCTGACCGATTGAATCCATTGTCATCGTAAATTCTCGCTCCAATACTCCCCAATTATACCTTAATGGACGCCAATAAGCCAGCGCCATGAGTGGAACATATGTGCGGGTTTACAGTAAAAAATGAGGCGCTTTCGCAGCGCCCCAACCCCATTTCACCGGCCTCGCACAGTCTTGTGAATCACATCCGAAACGTGCCGTAATGGGGGGCGCGTTCTGCTGTCCAATTCCGGTTATAGCACATTGACAGCCCAACGCTGAGCGCCATACGTGTATCCCGCGGGTCAATCAGGCCATCATCCCACAGCCGCGCAGTCGCATAGTACGGATCACTTTCCTGTTCAAATTTCTGACGGGTCATCATCTTCATGACCTCAATAGAACCGGTATCAGGTTGTTCACCCCGTTTACGGGCGGCCTCTTCACTGATGATCCCCAGCACGCCAGCCGCCTGCTCCGCGCCCATTACCGCGATCCGGCTGGTCGGCCATGCCAGTAGTAAGCGGGGGTCATAAGCGCGCCCACACATCGCATAGTTCCCTGCTCCATATGAGCCGCCAATCAAAACTGTGAACTGTGGCACGCTGCTGTTGGCGACGGCATTGATCATTTTGGAGCCATTTTTGACGATACCTTCCCGCTCGGCCTTGCTGCCAACCATAAATCCAGTGATGTTTTGCAGGTAGATCAAGGGGATGCGAGACTGGTTACAAAGCTGAATGAACTGGGCCGCTTTATTCGCGCTTTCCGAAAACAGAACCCCATTGTTGGCTACTATACCGACAGGAAAACCGTCAATGTGCGTATGAACACAAACCAGCGTTCCACCATACTCTGGCTTAAACTCAAGCCAGTGTGAGCCGTCAACGATCCGCGCCACTACTTCCCGCATTTCAAGCGGCTGGCGAATAGTATCTACCGGCACAATTCCCAACAGCTCATCGGGATCATACTGTGGCGGCTCTGAACGCTGCCGGTTTGGAACAGGCGGCTTCACCCAATTCAGCCGCCCGACAATTTCACGGCCTATTCGGATCGCATCAGCATCATTATCCGCCAGATAATCCGCCAACCCCGAAATCTGGGCGTGCATCTCTGCGCCACCGAGCGTTTCGTCATCCACCTCTTCGCCCGTCGCCATTTTGACCAGCGGCGGCCCCCCTAAAAATGCTAAGGCCTGCTTACGTACCAGCACCGAATAGTCGCTTAAGCCGGGTACGTATGCGCCACCGGCGGTACTATTGCCAAATACCAGCGCAATCTGAGGGATACCCTGCGCGCTCATCCGCGCCTGATTGGCAAAGGTACGCCCCCCTTGAACAAATAGTTCAGCCTGATGTGGCAAGTTTGCCCCGCCAGACTCAACCAGATAAATACACGGAAGGCGGTTTTGCTGCGCAATCTCCTGAGCGCGCAGCATCTTTTCAACAGTCACCGGATAGGATGTTCCCCCTTTGACCGTCGCTTCATTTGCCCCGATCATGCATTCAACGCCGTTCACGATGCCGATGCCGTTAACCGTACCAGCGGCGGGACTTTCGTCGTTATACATCTCCCACGCAGCCAGCGGGCTAAGTTCAAGAAATGGCGTTCCGGGGTCAATCAGAAGTTCAATCCGTTCGCGCGGCAGCAGTTTTCCAGCATCAAGGTGTTTGCGTACCGCTCGTTCGCTGCCCCCCGCGCGCACCTTCGTCATGCGCTCAGCTAACTGTTCAGATAATGCATGGTTATGTTCATAATTCACTTTAAAATCGCCACTTCGAAGATCAGTTTTTGAGTGAAATAATTCCGACATTTTTGAAAAACCCATCTCTAATGCTTGAACAAGCAGAGCATAGCGATCCCTTCAAGCACCGTCAAAAGCCCGGGATTACTCCCCCTAATTTGCCATTAGACCCAAAACCCGAAACATATGATAGAATCATTTCCGTTGGGTCATATCTGATAAGGATGTATGCCCTCGTGTCCAAGATTATGAAAACAAGTGCTATGACATTCGTCATCATCGTCGCACACAACGTCAAACTATGCTTTGCCTCTAACCCCATACCTCCCCCTTTTCACAAAACACAATAAAGCTCTCACTTAACTGAATATGGGTTTCCTACAGCCCGATTTTTCGTGTTTCTAACTTTCGCGTTTAGATGGTTTGCGCTTGGGAGCGCATCGTGGGGGAATTTCAGTGACAAGTTTTAGCAGCGTCAAAGAATTTTTGCTTGGTAGGCGCTTGGACAGCAAAGAAGCTGCCCACCAGCAGTTGAGCAATCCTGTTGGTCTGGCGGTATTTGCTTCAGATGCACTTTCTTCAACAGCCTATGCGACCGAAGAAATCCTGCTCATTTTATCCATGGCCGTCAGCGGCGGCGCGTTAATGTGGCGCAATGACGGCACTATTCTCGGGCTTTCATGGCCGATTGCGCTGGCAATTGCGGTGCTGCTGGTGATCGTGACCATTTCATACCGGCAGACTATCTTCGCCTACCCGAACGGCGGCGGTGCGTATATTGTTGCGCGCGATAATCTGGGCGAAACCATGGCTCAAATTGCCGGCGCTGCCTTGCTGACCGACTATATCCTGACCGTTGCAGTCAGTATTTCTTCTGGCACAGCCCAAATCGCATCTGCTTTTCCAGCTTTACTGCCATATCGTGTGCCAATCGCCGTTGGCGTCATCGCCATAATCACCTTCTTAAATCTGCGCGGGGTCAAGGAAAGCGGGCGCATCTTCGCCGTCCCAACTTACTTCTTTGTCGGCATGATGTTCTTTACCCTGATCGTCGGATTCCTCCGCTACATTACCGGTGATTTGCCCCAGGTTCAGGGCATAATCGCATTAGAGCATGAGATCCTTGAACCCCTGGGTCTGTTCTTAATCCTTCGCGCTTTCTCCTCTGGTTGTACGGCGCTCACAGGAATCGAAGCTATTTCCAACGGTATCACTGCATTCAAAGAACCGCGCAGTCGTAATGCTGCAAAAACATTAATGTGGATGAGCGGCATCCTCATTACACTGTTTCTAGGAATCACCTTTCTCTCTAACCAGATACATGCGGTTCCCAGCCATGATGAAACCGTCATTTCTCAGCTTGGGCGCACTGTCTTTGGTGATGGTGGGATTTTCTATTATATGGTGATGGCAGGAACGGCATTGATTCTGCTGCTTGCCGCAAACACCAGTTATGCAGACTTTCCGCGTCTGGCGGCGCTGCAAGCCGGCGATGGGTTCCTCCCGCGCCAGCTTACCCGCCGAGGTGGTCGCCTCGTGTTCTCATGGGGCATTCTTGCACTGGCGATTTTGGCCTCCATTCTAGTCATCCTCGCAGACGCCCGAACCAGCGCCTTAATTCCGCTCTATGCTGTTGGCGTGTTCTTAAGTTTCACTATTTCGCAAACCGGCATGGTGAAACACATGAATTTAGTCGGCAAGCTCAAGCCCGGCGAAACGCATCAGGGCGTAGACACGACTATTCACTTTGACCGGCACTGGCGCACGAAGCAGATCATCAGCGCGATTGGCGCCGTCTGCACGTTTGTCGTGATGATCGTCTTTGCAATCACCAAGTTCGCTTCCGGCGCATGGTTTGTGGTTCTCTTGATCCCGACTCTTGTCTTCATCTTCTTCCGCATTCACCATCACTATCAGGATGTAGCAAAAGCCCTAAGTTTGAAAGATACACATGTCGTGGTGCATCAGCGCAACGTTGAAACCCTCATCCTTGTGGATAGGGTTCACGCAGAAACCGCCCGGTTGGTCAATTTCGCCAAATCACTGAACCATCCATGGTATGCCATCCACATCGCCGCCAATCCTGAATACGCACAGCGCGTGAATCAAGAATGGGCAGAGCGCTTTGGAAAAGAGGGTGAGCTGGTGGTCATCCCCTCCCCCTACCGCCTGCTGGCCGAGCCGCTGGAGGAATATATTCAGGCGCGCTTAGATGCTGATCCGCGCGGCTATGTACACGTGATCATGGGTCATCTTGCCATGGACACCTATTGGGAACAGGTGCTTCATTCAAACAGCGCCTTCCTGTTTAATCTGGTCCTCAGCCGTCTTGACCGGATAGTCGTGACCACAGTGCCTTATCAAATCCATCATCGGGAAGATGGCATGGGCTATGAAACTGGCCATCCTGAAAAGGTAGAAATTCCGGTAGCCAGGGGTTTTGAGCCTGCTGAGCCATCAGACCTTGAATGGGTGAAGAAAGGCGACGCTGCCTCTAAAATCACGGGCGCTGCGGACGAACCAATATCCGACCCATCAGAACCAGCACAACCTCAATAAAGCAAATGCGGGGGTCGAAATGACCCCCGCATTTATTCTTGCGCTGCTTCAGGTTCCGCTGGCGGCGCTTCAGGTTTACCCAGCGGCAAACGCACGAAAAATTTTGACCCCTCGCCCAACCGGCTTTCAACGCCAATTTGCCCGCGGTGAATTTCAACCAGCCGTTTCACAATTGCCAAACCCAGCCCGGTACCTTCGATATTATCGGTTTCAGGCCGCCGCACACGATAGAAGCGGTCAAAAATTCTAGCTTGATCTTCCGGGCTAATTCCCAACCCTGTATCCTGAATCGTAACGAGAACAGCATCGCCGTTCTTTTCGGCTTTTACAGTCACTTTGCCTTCTGGCGAGGTGTACTTCACGGCATTACCAATCAGGTTGGAAAACACTTGATTGATCGAGGTCAAGTCACCAGCGAGATATAAATCCACAGGCTCAACGCTAAAATCTATGGCGATCATCTTGGCTGCGGCTGCGCCGCGAATACCATTAATACAACCCTGCAAAAGCGGCTTTATCTCCAGCGAACTGACATTCAGTTGAATGCCAGACTCAATCTTGGCAAGATTCAAGAGATCGTCAATTAAGCCCCGCATATTCATGATAGAACGCCGCGCATTCTGAATATATTCCAGCGAGCGCCCCTCAAAAGTCTGAGTTAACTGCAGCAGTTCAAGATAGCCATTCATAACCGTCAGCGGCTGCTTCAAGTCATGTGACACAGTGGAAATCAACTCGTTTTTGAGCTGGTCAGTTTCTTTGAGCGACGTAATATCTTGTAAAACGAGGATACGGCCAATATTGGCATGCCATGAAAGTTGAGCGTTATATGCTCGCCCATTTGGCATTTTGACTTCTTCGTTAATCGGTTGATGATAAGTGCGCGATTTGTCATAAACCTCCAGCAGCGCGGTATCTGAAAGCACCTCGGCAGCCGGTTTACCCTCATATTTACCATCCGCATAAAGGCGCAGCACAGGAATCGCTGACTGGTTCATCAACAGCACATTATTGTTTTCATCAAACACAATCACCACGTCAGCAATATTCGAAACAATACGCGATAGTTTCTCGCGCTCACTGACCGTTTCGGCAAATAGACGCGCATTGTCCATCGCATTCCCCGCGCGTGCAGCCAGCCGTTCTAAAAAGGTCATATGGTCGTCGGTATAGTGATTTAGCTTCCGGCTTTCAACCGAAATAACAGCAATCACCCGATCTTCTTTATTCACCGGTATGGATAAATGCGAGCGTATTTGGGCTGCCACCGGCATATAATCTGGATCGCTTGTAATATCTGGGATGTTATCCGAACGCCCCGAATTAGCGACGCGGCGCGCAATCCCCCCACGTGCCGAAGCGCGCATCATGGCTCGTGTATCTGCCTGGCCTTCATAGCCTAATTCAGATACAAATCGAAGCGCATTGGTCGCCTCATCATAGGTGGCAATCGTTCCACATTGCGAACCGGTATAACGCATCGCCCAGTCCAGCGTCATCTCATAGACGTGATCCGGCTCAATTTGCTCGCTAAGTTCAAGGTCTATACGCTGTAGAATTGCCAGTTCATTCATGCGGGCATTTAGCCCGGCAATTGCTTGCGTATGTAACCGGGTATTCTTTAGCGCAATCCCCACGCCAGCGCTAAAAGCTGACAGCCACCCTTGATCGAGGGCAGAGAGCGCGCCATCTATCTCAACAAGCACTGCCGCTGTCAGCTGATCGCCCACAAACGAAGGAGCGCCAGCCCATTTTTGCCATTGCAGCACATCAATCAATGGCTTCAAGGCTGAATTTGTTTCATCTGATGTATAGAAGCGGTGTTCTGCCCAAGCTGAAATGGCCGCGTCGCTAGAATTGGCGATGCTAAAGCCGATGGATTCTCGGAGAGGTTGAATGGATCCCGGGGTATATCTAGTAATCCCTACCGGACGTAGAATAATATTTCCGGTACCCGTTAGATTTTCTAAAAACAGAACAGCTGCTGATTTTGCCGCTGTATTAGCAGTAACCTCCCGCAGCACTTCTTGCAGCAGCGCTTCAAAATCAAGAAGAGTCGCCAGCTTGAGTTGAAGCTGCGCCAGCGCCTGCCAATTCACCTCGACCTTTGCCTCAGCAGGGATCATCTGAGATCATTCCCAATCTGCCATAAAGCATCCGCGAAAATCGGCGCTAATAAAACTGATACATTTCCAATAGGCTAATTATAAACGCTATAAATAAAGAGTTGCTACTTTTTTGCGGGAGAATAGCCGGAAAACAATCACAGCCCTATTTCAGCGAACCGCTTCACATCAATTGTTTGAGGCTAAAAACTCAGGTATGATTGCTTAGACTTACGTGCGCTGGAGCGCGGGTATGAGCCTTAACGATATTTCCGCCCGTTTCAAAAGTCAGCAGGCTGACTCTTCTCAACAGTCGTTGGCATCGTCCATGAGTCACGCGGCAGTCGAAGAATCATTTCGCATACGCGCTCGTATGGTCGGCGTTTTAATTCGTGACGCCCGCATCAACGCAGGGCGTACGCTGGAAGACTGTGCGCAGCTTCTGCAAACGGATTCCCAACAACTAGAAGAATGGGAATGGGGCGAAGCAGTGCCTAGCCTGCCAGAATTAGAAATTCTCGCCAGCTATCTGGGCGTGCCTGTCAGCCAATTCTGGAATATACATACCCTCGAATCCGAACACCGCGACACAAATCGTACGCAGGATGAATATCTTGCGCTGCGCCACCATATGATCGGTGCGCTGCTGCGTCAGGCAAGGGAACAGGCTGGCTTCTCAATCAGCGATATTGCCACGCAAACGAACATCAATCTTGCCGATATCGAACGCTATGAGTTGGGTGAAATCCCCCTACCCATGCATGAATTAACCATGCTTGCCAATGCCGTGAATAAGAATCTCGATTACTTTCTCGAAAGCAGCAGCACCATTGGCGAACTGCTGGCGCTACGCGAAAAATGGAAGCACTTCGCTGAGCTTCCAGCAGAAATTCAGGAATTTGCAGCCAACCCGCTGAATATCGGCTTCATCGAAATTGCCGCGCTGCTCAGCACCATGCCCACTGATCGGCTGCGCCGTATCGGTGAAAGCGTCCTCAATATCACTTTATAAACCGAGCAGGAGTCATCCCCGTGAGCAGCGCACAGGAATTACAGGAACAGGGCGTCAAACAATTTCAGCAAAAGGAATTTGAAGAAGCCGCGCGCTTATTTCAAGAGGCAGGTGAAGCCTATGAAGCCAGCGGGCAGAAAGACATTGCCGCCGAAATGCAGGTCAATCTAGCGTTAACGCGCCGGTCAATGGGCGCTAATCAAGAAGCCATTGATCTCATGAGTCAGGCACTTTTAACCTTCACTGAACTGGGAGATCAGAAGCGCCGAGCGATGGTTTTAGGGAATATGGGCGGCGTTTATGTTGCACTAAATGATAAAGAACAGGCCGCCGAATGTTATCGCGAAGCTGCCGATATTTTTCAGGAATTAGGCGAAAAGAAATTACACGGAGAAACTTTGCTGGCGATTGCCAATCTACAAATGAGCAACCGCAAAGTTGGAGACGCCGCCGCGACCTATGAGGCCGGACTCAGTGAGTTAGACAGCTTAAGCGTTAGCCAGAAGATGATCAAAGGCCTCATCGGCTTCAAAAACAGCCTGATGGGCGGCGGAAAACCCGCGGTTGAATCTGAACCAGATGACGAAAACGGCTAGCCCTAAAGCCCGCTAACCTATACACTAGCGAAATGGAAACGTCAGAATCATTATGGTCAAAGCGGCGGTTGCTTTTGCAGACCGCCCTGTTTTTGTTTATTTGCAGCATTTACTTGCTCACTTACAGCGGGCGCATTGAATCCGGCGATGCGCTGCGCTTATACGATGGTTTAAGCAGCCTCATCAACCATGGAGACGTGCTGCTCGATCTGGCGGTTGAGCAGTTCCCCCCCACTATCTTTGATCCACAAAACCCGCTGCCTCTGCCCGGAGTTGCCACTGAACCGGCGCAGTTGATCGCCGCAGCGCCGCTGTTTCTACTGGCAAAATTTGCTCCCACCATCGGGCTTGTACACACCGTATGGCTGTTTAACATCATCATCGGCGCCCTTACCTGCTGTCTATTTTTCAGTACTGCATTGGCGCTGGGCTTCAACGAAAAAGCCGCACTTGCAGGATCGATCGCGCTAGGATTAGGCACGATTCTCTGGGTGTACAGCAGCACATTTTTCCGCGAACCCTTAATGGGGCTTCTAATCCTGTTTGTAGCATTTTGCCTTGAGCGATGGCGGTCATTTGGCTTTCGCTCATGGTTGTGGATCGGGTTGGCGCTGATGGGGCTGATCGGGTTGGCGCTAACCAAGGCCTCGGCGCTAGCTGCACTCCCGGTATTTTTGGTGATCGTATCCCCTTCTCCTAGACAATTTAGAGAAAGCCGCACATGGCGTGCGTTGGGAATATTCTTTGGTATTCTTGCGGGGATAGCGGCATTATATCTATTTCTCGGCTATTTCGATGCGTTTCCAGAATTTGCGGCACGCTACAACCTGCTTGACCGCCTGCTAGATACCGATACCCGTTTCCTTAACTATGCGCTAATGTCCTATCTCGTCAGTCCCGGTGGCAGTGTGTGGGGCACATCACCCATGCTGCTGCTTGGCGTTCCCGGCATCATCATGCTGGCAAGGGCAAAACGCTGGCGTTATATCACAGCCAGCATTTTGCTGCTGCTCCTATTCGCTATCGGCTATGCCTTGATTAACGGACAGTACTGGTTTGGCGGGCTAAGCTGGCCGCCCCGTTTTCTCGTGCCTATTGTCCCTTTCCTCATGCTGCTCACGCTTCCGGTGTTTCAATGGCTCAGCCTGCGGCGCTTTGGCATCTCAGCAGTACTTACGCTTTTGCTGTTCCTATACAGCGTTTGGGTTCAGATTTCCGGGGTTTTGCTGCCGTGGGGCGATTATGTCCGTGCGCTGCCGTCCGAATCAGGCGGATTTCTTGAGTGGGAAGGTGGTCTTTACAATCCAGCCTATTTCCGATGGGTCGTCATCCCCGATTTGTGGAGTCAAACACAGTCAGCAGTTGCATGGATACGCTTTGATCTAACCGGCGTTTTTTTCTTACTTCTCGGATTCAGCCTGATTTGTTTTATATGGTTACTAGCATTAGTACACAAAACACGCCGGTATGCCATCCATGTCACCGTTGTATTAGCGTTTGTGCTGGCAGGCATCACGATACTAGGGTTGGTACAGTTGTCGCAGGCAGATGATCGCTACAGATCCTACGATCAGCCCTTATTTGATATGCTGCCGATTATTGCCAACCAGACAAATGATGATGACATCATTCTTTTAAGCAGCCCGGGTTTACAGCCCTTCTTTTTGAACTATGACAAACGCACAAGCGGCGGGCGAGTGATCGCTATCCCCTTGCAGCCCGGGGAACGCCCAAGCCCTGAACAACCGCCACAGATCATCAGCGATAATCCGGATCGACTGCTTACACCGGAGACAATTCAGTTGATCACCAATATAGCGCTCACGCATGATCGGCTGTGGCTGCTGGTGGACGGCGGGCCTGACTTGTGGTGGAGCACCCGCCCGGTTGAGCAGTTTATGAACGCCCATTATTTCCCCATCCAGATTATTCAAACCGGCCCGATAACCCGGCTTATCGAATACGATACCAGCAGCGCGCCAGATCCTTATGCGTTCCGTGGGCCAAATTACCTGACCGATCTCATTTTTGACGGCTCAATTGCGCTCAACGGTTTCGACTTGCCAGATGGACTTATATATGCTGCGGGGGATGTGCTGCCAATATCGCTGAATTGGTCAGCAAATACTCCGATAGTGCCCAATCTCACGTTCGCCCTATATTTGCGAAATGCTTCAGGCGCGCCTGTCACGCAGCACGACTCTCAGCCCGGAGGAGGCTTCATTCCTACAAGTGAATGGGCGATTAACGCGCCCGTGTGGGATAACCGCGCGTTGCAGCTGCCACCAGATTTACTCCCCGGCGAATATCAGCTGTGGGTGAAAGTTTATTCATTCGGCACGGATGGCACAACGCCTTTGGATTTGCCTGTACTCGGCACGCAAACAATTGAGGGCGTCATCGGTATACTGCCAGTCACAATCAGGGTGGAGTAATCTCACGCCCCACCGTTTGGCGGCGTTCAGCATCACTCATCAATGGCTGTCGCAGCAGATTATCTTTATATTCCAACGTGTTCCATAAAATAAAACCAGCCAGCGCCAGCACGCCGGCAGCAGCAGCCCAACGAGCGGTAGGCCGCCACGTTGGCGGCAAGAATCGCCAGAGACGCAGCGTAAACCCGCCGGCAAACACACACAGCATCGGTAAGATTGCCAGCACGAAGCGTTCATCATACGAGGCAAACCACCACCACCCAGCGAAGAACGGTATACATACTAATAACAACAGCATTTGTGGCGCGGCAGCCCATCGCCGTCGCAGCAGCGTAATACCGCCATCAATCACGCCCAACACGATCAGCCACCCCGTAATGCCATAGGTTCCGAACAGCGTCGCGAAAATGAGCAGCGCGCCAATCGTTCGCTCGGCCTGCTCTGTCCATGCTGTCGGCGGGATCAGTATATTAGCCTCCAACAAGTTGCGAACATACCACGTGCCGGCAATCAGCAGAGCAGCGCCGGCGGCAATCAGGATATGGGTTAGGCGAATGCGCCTCCGCCACAGTAAAATTATCATCCAGAGTCCAAAAGAAGGCATAGCGATGAGCGCATTATTTTTTGTCCAGGCCGCAAAACCAAGCATCAACCCCATCGCCAGCGCATCAGTTTTGCGGCTGTGATCCCACAATCGCAGGCCAAAAACTGCCGCCAATGTCAGATATAAGGCCATTGGCAAATCGGTGTAGCCAGAGGTCGCCCAGCTTCCATAGGTCGGCGTCAATGCCAGCAGCAGCGCCGAAAGCCAGCCCGCAGTTTCACCACCAGCCCGCTTACCAAGCTGAAACGCCGCAGGCAAACAAGCTGTCGCAAGTATCGCCGGAGCAAGTTTCGCTAAATAATCATTTTCCCAACCTGATGCCAGATAAACATAGCCATAATTCATCTGAACCAGCATCGGATACGCTTCGTACAGGGTATTCTGTCCCTGTAATCGAATGAGGCCGCCTAGTTGTGCTATCTGAGCAGCTTGCGGCTGATAAATGGCAAGCGCATCATCACGAAACAGCGGCCATAAAGCCGTATCTATCAGGATCATCATCCCGACTGCCCCCAAAATAACGAGGGCAAAAATACGCCAGCCATTCAGCTCAGGTCGGATCGTGCGAGGTCGCCATTTCCAATAGAGATACACACCCGGCATCAGTAAGCAAACAGTTACGATAAAGATGCCGGGAGCCGAAAACGGGAAATCAAGCAGCCCCATCCACAACATCACGACCGAAAGGATTCCAAAAGTGATCGCTGGCGTTACCGCAGCAACCAGCGCAATTGATACAGTTTCCCCGTCACGGCACAATACCAATACCGTAGGAACGGTCAACAAAAGTAGTACGGCAAGAGAAAGATACGCGAATAGCGTTTCCAATCCCCGTCTCCAGCATTTCTAAATAACCCGTGGCAATGGTAGCATATTGGCTGCAAACAACCCTAACGGGATTCGTGACCGCGAAGGAATGCCGGTTTGAACAGTGGCGCTGAACACAAATGGGGTTACGCAGCCATCGCCCTATGGCTGATGACTGCGTTTCTGATGGTGAATATTTTACAGCTGCAAATGCACCCCGATGAGGAGCTTTCCTACCGCTCCAGCGAAGGCGATTTTGCCTTTGTAATTCATTACCAGCAGTCCTATCAAGATAATCAGGCGCCCGGTTGGTTCCTCGCATTCTCAGCATGGCGTTGGTTAGTAGGCGATTCTGAGTTCACCAGCCGGATTCTCGGCGTTTTGCTGGTGCTGCCCGCGTTGGCGCTGGTTTATAAGATCGGCTGTAGGGGCTTTGGCAAAAAGTCCTACGCCGGCATTTTTGCTATTCTGCTGCTCATCGGCAACGGGCTGTTTTTTCAGTATGCGCTGGATATTCGTCCCTATCCAATGGTGATGTTGGTCGCAGCGATCTCGGTGCTGGCTTTGCAAAGCTGGCTGTTAAAGCCTGTGACAAGAAATGCACTGTGGTACGGCCTATCTATCGCGGCGATGCTATACGTTCACTATCTTCTCGCCCTTTTCGTATTGGCACAGGCGCTCTATATCCTATTTTCGGGAAAGTTGAGTCGCAAAATCATATGGCAGGGGTTATTGGCCGCCGGAATCGCCATTCTACTATTTCTACCATGGTTTCCAACCTTTTATCAGCAGGTGATGGGGCTGCGAGAGGTTGAAGGGCAATCCGGCACTATACGCGGCATCGCGGGCATTGGCGTAAGTACTTTCACGACAGATGCCCGCTCAATCAACGACCTGATCCAACTGGCAACCAACGGTTTACCGCTGCTCTATGCGGGCATCATTGCTGGCGGAACCCTATTCCTATGGCGTCGCTCTACCTATTGGCTGGCTGTTACATGGGCAGTTGTAACCCCGGCAGTTTACTTGCTGGTCAATCTGGTCATGGCCGTTTATGCCCCGCGCTTCGTCAGCCACGCGCTCTTAGGTTTCGGGCTGATATTAGGTGCCATTTGCGCTGCTTTGCCCGGGCAATGGCGATTCATCCGCTCTGGCTTTGTTGTGATGATTGTCATCATCATCTTTCAGCTAGTCACATTCCCATCACAAATACCCCGGCGCGTGCCCTACCGGGATATTTTCCGCGCTATGTCTGCTGAAGTCCAGTCGGACGATGCCGTTTTACTCCATCAGGCAGGCGAAACTGACGGCTTTGTAGACTGGCAAATTCGCCATTATCTCGCGCCAGAATTGCAAGTCGGAGTGACGACAGACGTAGAATCAGCATTAGAGCATCGTCGTATCTGGTTCATCAGCGGCGAACTGCTCACCGGCGAAGTTCAAGCCTTATTTCATACGCTGGAAGCAAGTCATCCCCTACAACAAGTCCTTGGAGATTGCACCCGTTCATGGTGCTATGTAGCCCAATTGATGGAGTCACCACCCGAAGCGACGCCTACGACCTTCGGCGGCCTCTTACCGTTCTATGGCGCCGATATTGACTCCATTAGCGAAAACACTATCGAGGTGCGTCTCTGGTGGCAGGCCGTTCAAAACATACCTTTTGATTTTTCTATTGGCCTGCATTTACTTGATCAAGAGGGTCAGTTGGTGGCGCAAGTAGACGGCCCGATCCAGCAATATGGGATCGAAACAATACAAACATCTGCCATGGAGCCGGGTAAAATCTATATGGATAGGCGGACACTCCAACTTCCAGATCATTTACCTGCCGGTAATTATTCGCTCAATCTCATCGTCTATCAACCATGGGACGGTATGCGCCTCCCACATGAAGACGGAAGCGACATTCTTAATCTAGGCAGTATTACCCTGCCCCAATAGACCAGTTTACCTTTCAAAAAACTTAAAACTGGCATTACATGGACTCTATTCCTCTGTTAACATGGATTGACCTAGTTGAATGATCGCAAATTATCAATGGCACACGCATCCGAATTTACCACCCATTCGAATATAAAAAGTGATCGGAGAAGCGCGGCGCGTTTCATCTGGTCGCACGTTCGTCGCCACCCGCTGTACGGCATTCTCATGCTGGTGGGTGCGTTCGCAAACGCTGCGTTTGCAGGGTTGGTGTTCGTTTTCATCGGTGAAGCATTTAATGCCCTGAATGCTGGCGAAGGCTTAGATGCCATCGTTAAGTTCGGGCTTGCGATTATCGCTTCGCAGGGTTTGCGCGCAGCCCTACAAATCACCCGCAACTTCTCAGCCGAAATTTTCGCGCAGCGCATCGAGCGCGATGTGCGCGATGAGTTATACGCCAGTTTGCTCGGCAAAAGCATGACCTTTCACGACTTGCAGCCCGTGGGCGAAATCATGGCGCGCGTCACCAATGATGTGCGCGAATTAAATTTCATGATGAACCCGGGCTTCAACCTGATCATCGGTTCAGGTATGTTCCTGATCGTGCCGCTGTTCTCCTCCTTTGCCCTTTACCCGACCCTCATCATTCCCCCTATCATTTTCCTGATCGCTTACGTGATCGTGCAGTATTTCTACCTGCGTAACCTGACGCCAATTGCCGAAGATGTGCGCGTTAGCTTCGGTAAAATGAATGCTGACGTAGAAGAAACATTAGAGGGCTTACAGGTTGTAAAGGGTGCTGGTCAAGAAGCATACGAAGAACGCCATTTCGACAAACTTCTGGATGAGGTGCGTCACAACACCATTCGCCAATACGATATGGAAGCGCGCTACCTGCCAATGCTCCTGTTAGGGTTAGTGATGGCCGGTGGTCTTGCCTTAAGCGTCTACCTCTATCTGCAAGGTCAAATTAATATCGGCACGCTCGTCGCCTACAGCGGCCAGCTTAGCCTGTTCGGCTTCCCGGTTTTCAGTTCCATGTGGTCATTCTCAAATCTCGCGCTAGGTTATGCCAGCGCCGGGCGAATCCTTTCGATCATCAATATCGAGACAGATTTAGACCAGAACCTACAGGGGCATACTGGCAAAATCCATGGCAGCATACGTTTTGATCATGTCGAATTTGGGTATCATGCAGAAGACAATACCCCCGCCCTGCACGACATCAATTTTGAGGTTTATGCGGGTAAAACAGTCGCCATTGTCGGGCAAACTGGTTCCGGTAAAAGTACCATCACCAAGCTGATCAATCGTATTTACGATATTGATTCAGGGACAGTCGAAATTGACGGAATCAACGTTAAAGACTGGAATCTTCATTCCCTGCGCTCTCAGATCAGTGTAATCGAACAGGACATTTACCTCTTCAGCCGCACCATTGCCGAAAATATCCGGTTTGGTAAATCTGACGCAACCCGAGAGGAAATTATCGAGGCCGCCAAAAAAGCCCAAGCACACGAGTTTATCATGAGCTTTCCTGAAGGTTATGACACCGTAGTTGGGCAGCGTGGCGCTAATCTCAGCGGTGGTCAACGGCAGCGGTTGGCTCTGGCGCGCGCGTTTGTCACCGATCCGCCTATCCTCGTGCTAGACGACAGCACCAGCGCCATTGACAGCGCCACCGAAGATAAAATACAGAAAGCGATCTGGACGGCAGCCGAAGGTCGTACGACACTGCTCATTACGCACCGGCTTTCACAGATTCGCTGGGCAGATCACATCATCGTACTGCGGCAGGGGCATGTGGTCGCACAGGGTAATCACGATCAATTAATGGCAAGTTCCTCTGCCTATCGCCGAATCTTCGCGCGCTACGAAGATTCAGAGCAAAACCAGCATGACGACAAAATAACAAAGGTGGCACAGAACTAATGTTTGGCGACCTTGCAGCTGATAAATATGACCGCAAATATGGTGACCGCAAACTTCTCGTAAGACTGTGGCAGTATTTCCGCCCGCGCCAGCGAATGGTACTCGCTATTTCTCTACTAGTGATCGCCGGATCCCTGCTCTTTTCGCTGTTTCCGATTCTAATAGCACAGACAATTCAAAAGTTAGAAACTGGCGCTCCACAGCAGGATATTGCGCTGCTCATCGGTGCCTTGTTCGCTGCCGGAATTGGCGATTATGTATTGTTTAATTTCCGGCGGCGGTTAACTGGCCGTGTGGTTGCAAATGTCGTCAACACCATTCGTGAAGATGCGTTTCGCGCGGCCATCAACCGGGATCTCGCATTCTATGATGAGAACAAAACCGGAAAGATCGTTAGCCGCATCACCAGCGATACTCAGGAACTAAACTCCGTCATCGTAGCGACCACCGATATGGTCGGGCAGTTCGTTGAATTTCTAGTCATTTTCGTCGTACTGCTCACGCTCAACTGGCAGCTTACGCTGTTGATGATGTTGTTGATGCCCGTGATCATTGGCATTTCGCTTGGCTTTCGCGCTCTAGCCCGCCGCGCAACACGGCAAGGCTCACGGGCGATGGCCGCTGTTAATGACAATATTCAGGAAAGCGTCACCGGCATCAGCGTTGCGAAGAATTTCCGTCAGGAAGCGATGATCTACGCGGAATTTACTGGCGTCAATAATCAATCGTACCGTATTAATCTGGTGCGCGGTTTCGTGCTGGCGTTAGTATTCCCTTCGCTCAATTTCGCAGCTGGCTTCGCGTTTGCAGGTATCCTTTATGCAGGCGCGGTATTGGTGCTCAACGGCACACTCGTCCTCGGCGAATGGTTTTTATTCATTCAGGGCGTTGATCGCTTCCTCTGGCCGTTCATAAACTTATCTGGCTATCTCACTCAAATTCAACAGGGTTTAAGTGCAGCCGAGCGAATTTTCGCCCTGATTGATGCCGAAAATACTGTTAATCAAATCAAGTCGCTCCCTGTGCCGCCCCTTTCCGGGGACATTCAATTTAAGAATGTCACGTTCGCCTACAAGACGGGCGAAGTGGTGATGAATAGTTTTGACCTGCATATCAAGCCCGGTGAAAGCGTTGCCTTCGTGGGGCATACCGGCGCCGGAAAAAGCACTATCGCCAAGCTGATTTCACGATTCTATGAATTTCAAGAAGGCGAAATTCTGATAGACGGTCATGATATTCGCACACTCGACATTCATGAATATCGCCGTCAGTTGGGTCTCGTGCCACAGCAGCCGTTCCTCTTTAGCGGCACGGTGATGGATAACATCCGTTATGCTCGCCCGGATGCGCCGGACGCCGAGATCGAGGAATTAGCTCAGACTATCGGTAATGGTGAGTGGATGGACTCGCTCCCTAATGGCCTATTCAGCGAAGTTGGCGAACGTGGCGCTCGTCTCAGTATGGGGCAGCGTCAACTCGTCAGTTTGATGCGCGTGCTGGTACAAAAACCGGTCATCTTTGTGCTGGACGAAGCCACCGCCAGCATTGACCCCTTCACCGAAGCCCAGATTCAAGAGGCGTTGGATTTAATCCTTGCGCGTTCAACCTCAATCTTGATCGCGCATCGTTTAAGCACGGTGCGCAGCGCAGATCGCATCATCGTGATCGATCACGGGCAAATTACCGAAGAAGGCAGCCACGAGTCGCTGCTAGAGCAAGGCGGGCATTACGCCGAGCTATACAACACCTATTTCCGCCATCAATCGCTGGATTACATCGAAAATGCCAAAACTACGCTGAGCGCCGAGCCAGCATAGGGGCGACCTGCTAGGTCGCCCCTATGCAAATTGCCCACTCGCCCGCAAAAAGCGCGTCTACCGCGCCCCAAAATATAAATTTACCTGGATATTTTCCCGCTCAGGCGTCAACCAGCTTAACCCTCAAGTTCTACGGCCATTGCCACTGCTTCGCCGCCGCCAAGACACAACGCTGCAATACCACGCTTCAAGCCGCGATCTTGTAACGCATAAATGAGCGTGGTTAACACACGGGTTCCGCTGGCGCCCAAAGGATGCCCCAGTGCAATCGCGCCGCCGTTAACATTCAGCTTTTCTAGCGGCAGGTCATAACCATCACGTTTTAAGCCTTTAAGATCAGCCAGCACTTGCGCGGCGAATGCCTCATTGATCTCGAACAGGTCAACATCATTCATTGTCCAGCCTGCCCGTTCAAGCGCCACTGGAATCGCCTTGACCGGCGCATAGAAAATCCATGAAGGCCCCACCGCCGCCTGCCCATATGCCACAACGCGCGCAATCGGCGCATGGCCTTGTCTATCAGCATATGCCCTGCTAGAAACAATTGCCGCTGCTGCGCCATCGTTAAGTCCCGGCGCATTCCCCGCCGTCACCCTGCCGCCGCTTGTGAACGCGCCCGGCAGTTTTGCTAACGCCTCTAACGTGGTATCTGCGCGAATCGGCTCATCAGCCTGAATGACCACATCCCCCTTTTTCGCAGGGATAACCACTGGCGCAATTTCAGCGCCGAATTGACCGGAAGCCGTAGCCGCCGCCGCTTTTTGATGACTGCTCAGCGCAAAACTGTCCATCTCTTCACGGGAAATCTCTAATTGCTCGCCGATAAATTCAGCGGCGCTGCCCATCGCCCAATCACAAAAGCTGCACCATAAGCCATCGGCTTGCAGCGAATCCCGAAGCTGAACATGGCCGTATTTATGCCCTTGCCGGTGGGTATCATCCAGATAGGGCGCGCGGCTCATACTTTCAGCGCCCCCCGCTAAATACAGCTCACCATCGCCCGATTTAATCGCATTAGCAGCAATCATCACGGCCTTTAGGCCGCTGCCACACACCTTATTCACGGTCATGCCGCCAACACTATCCGGAATGCCTGCGCCAATACTCACCTGTCGGGGAAGCGCCTGTCCGGTTCCCGCGCTGACCACATTGCCCAGAATTACTTCTTGAATATGTGCTGAATTCACCCCGCTCCGTTCAACGGCGGCCTTTACGGCGACCTGCCCCAGTTGGGCTGCCGTAAGCGAAGACAGCGCACCTAGTAGGCGTCCTGTCGGCGTGCGCGCAGCACCAAGAATTACAACATCGTTTGCTTGTCTTTCGCGTACCATTACTCTTATTCCTACCCGGAAATATTCCAACGTTCATGAAGTTCGCGCCACGTGTTCTCCAACGTATCCGGAATCACACGCGTTTCACTGACAACCGTCATGAAATTTGCATCGCCATTCCAGCGAGGCACCAAATGCAAGTGAAAATGTTCAGCAATTCCAGCACCCGCGGCCTGACCAATATTTGCACCCACATTAAACGCCGCCGGATTATAAAGCTCACGAAGCATAGCCAGCATCCGGTTTGCCGTAAGCATCAGGTCAAGCAGCGCTGATTCGGCCAACTGCTCTTGGGATGAAACATGGTCATAGGGCACAACCATGACGTGACCATTATTGTATGGAAAGAGGTTCATAATGACGTAAACGTATTGAGACCTTCCGACGATCAAACTCTCGGAATCATCCCTATCAGGCGCGCTGCAAAATATGCAGCCTGATTCCGGTTTCTTCTCGCCGCGTATATAGGCCATTCGCCACGGGGTATACAGATGATCCATGATCAGCAAGTTCAACACAGGGCATTATGCGGCGATTATACGAAGGCCGCCCGCCGAATACAATCCGAATACAGCGTGATACAATGTCCCCCTCTATAGAGATGAGTACCCAAATGGATTACAGCCACGCACACCTAGAAACTATCGCCGCCACAAGGCCGCTGCGCTATTTTGAACAGATAGCAAGCACCAACGGTCTTGCATTGGAGTGGATTCACGAAGGTACCGAGGCTGGCTCGGTGGTACTCACAAATGAGCAGTTTTCCGGGCGTGGCAGATTAGGCCGGCGATGGTTTGCGCCCGCGGGAACAGCGCTGCTGTTCACCTACATCTATTCGCCTCCAAATGAGTTTGCCATTCGTTCAGCAATGTTAGGCGCGTTAGCCGTTGCCGAAACCTGTACGATGCTGGGCGTTCCAGATATTGGCATCAAATATCCGAACGATGTACAAAGCAATGGCTTGAAATTGAGTGGAATCCTCGCCGAAGCAGCGACATCGGCAAACAAAATATCGGTTGCGCTGGGCATCGGCTTGAATGTTCGCGTTGATTTCTCTACCACGCCCTTTGAATACACCGCCGCCAGCTTGGAACAGCTGTTAAATCGCCCCTTGGATCGCCTTGGTCTGCTTTCGGCGCTGCTGGATCGCCTGGACTACTGGCGAGATCGTATCGCCTCAGATCTGCTGTTTGAGTCTTGGAAAGACTATCTGAACATGCTCGGAAAGCCCGTTGAAATCAATACCGGTGGGGGCAGCGTCTCTGGCATTGCTCAAGACGTTTTACCGTCGGGCGCGCTGATACTGGAACGCACTGACGGAAAACAGCAGCAGGTGATGGCGGGCGATCTAGTGGTTTACAGGTAATCACAATGGGATTACAGGTTGATTGGGAAGTTGAAGCCGAACGCGAACGAGTGACCATTTCCGGGGAAGACCCGGAAGTAAAACGTGCGCGCCGCCGGGCAACGGTTCGCTTTTTTCTCGTATTATTCGGCTTTCTAGCCGTCATCGCGCTGATCATCGGCGCAATTGCCGTGCGCTGGCGTTATGTTACGTGGCAGGACGAACAGGCGCTGCGCGATACGATTGCCAGCGAAGTAACGGCGCTGCGTATCGGTGATCGCGCCCTTTTCCTTGAATTGCAGCGCAGTGCCTCAGAAGACTGGGCAATTACCCAGTCATCCGTCTGGGATCAATATCAGCAGCTTAAGCAGACGCAAGAGGTCAATTTCACCGGGCGCGTTGTGGATATGACGATTGATGATCAGCGCGCGCGTATCCTGATTGAGGAGCTGATCAACGGCGCGCCTTACGGGCGGGTATGGTTCTATTGGCGTTATGAAGACGGCTGGCATCACGTGCCGCCGGATTACACGTTCTGGGGGCAGCGGCGAACTCTCACCTCGAATGGGCTGACTGTCGAATATCAGTCGTTTGATCAAACTGTCGCTGCTTCTATCGCAAATGTTGTAGACGGGTGGTTGCATACCAGTTGTGTAATTGATTGCGTTGAATCACTGATTATTGAAATCGTGCCAGCCCCTGACTTAACCACCAATTGGGCAGAAAATGATACAGCACGAATAGTCTTTTCCTCGCCCTATGTCCGTGAAGCCCGTTTGGATTTGCCATTTAATCCGGTGGCGCAGCTCGAAATCGCCAACCTGCTAGCCCGTAGAGTAGTAGAGAATGCGAACGGGCAGAGTTTTGACCCGAACAGTGAGGCAGAGTTCTTAAAACGTGCTGCTGCCGCATGGCTGGTCGGGCGCTACCTGAACGTTTCCAGCGGCGCGCATATGCTGGATAGTTTCGCGCAAATTTACGGCGATGAAGCCGTTGGCACATTAGTTCGGTCGCTTACCCCCGAAAGCGGGATCAGCCGGTTGTTGACAATAGCAAATACCGACTCTCTCGCAAACCTTCCACTAGATTGGCGTGACTATCTCACATGGAAGCTGAATCAAGAAGGATTCGCCGTACAGGTGAACAGCATTGAATCCACTCAGGATGCCGCTGGAAATCCGCTGCTTATTGCCAGCGCGCAAAATTCTACTGGCAGCGCAATTTCGGCCACTTTCGCCCTGATCAACGGGCAGTGGCAGCGCACGGGGTGACAGTAATTCACGAGCTAAAGCACTCACCTTGAATATCTGCGTTAGGAATTTTATAGGGGCGCAGCGCGCTGTGCTCCTATAAAATGCTCCTGAGGGAGGCCGATCGTGGCGAAGTTGAATATGCTGCACATCTGAAACTGGCGTTATACTATTCGCTAGAACAATGTTGTAGGGGGATTTTTCAACATGTTAGACGATCTGCGACGCAGCACAGAATCGGGCTTTGACGATCAGGAGTCAGGCGAAGCCAGTTTCACCATGCCCGATTCCACGCGGCCTGAGCGTAAAATTCTAGGCATGACCGCAGTTGAGCGTATGTTTCTAGCGCTGTTTCTATTCATGAATGTGCTAATTTTAGGGTTGGCGCTACTGCTGGCAACCGGGCGCATCGTACTCTAAATCAGAAACATCATTGCCGCTCACCACTTATTCCGATTCGCCCTCTTCGTCTAGCCATTGCATGGGCTGGCCGCTGCCACCGCGCCGTAACATGATGATTTGTGCCATAATACTTATGGCAATTTCGCGCGGTGTCTCTGCCTGTAGTTCTAAGCCTATTGGCGAATAAACACGCCTTAAAGCCTCATCATCAAGCATACGCTCAGCTTTTAGCGCCTTCGCAGTTAACGTCCACCGGCGGCGACTGCCTATCAAGCCGATATATGCCGCTTCGGTTGCCAGCAATGCCGGAATCAGCGGCAAATCAACGGGCATGCCCCGCGTGACTGCTGCAACATAGGTGTTTCTATCAATCCGCGCTTGATCTATAACGTCTGCCGGTTTACAGACCACGTATTCATCCATATCCGGCAGGTAGCCAGGGTTGCAATAGGCCTCACGATCATCGCATATTGCCACATAAAACCCCATCCATCGAGCAAGTTCAGCCAGCGCCTTACCCACATGCCCCATTCCAATAACCAGAATGCGCGGCACCGCAATCAACGGTTCAATGAATACCTGCACCGTACCGCCACAAACGCCGGGATCGCCCGCCTGAATATCGTTCAGTGTATAGCTGCGAGTGCGAGGTGTTCCCTCACGCATGGAAAGGATCGCTTCTTTGATGACCAGCGCCTCCATCGCCCCGCCCCCAACAGTGCCTACGATGCTGCCATCCTCGCGCACCAGCATCTTGCTCCCCGCATGGCGTGGAACTGATCCCTGTGCTTCAACCACCGTCGCCAGCGCAGCCGGAAGTTCCTGTGATTGCGCTTCTAGCGCAGCCTGCAGCACCGCAAGTGTGTCATCCATTGAGACTTTATATCCTTTATATAGCTCAGTCCTTGCTGGCTCTAGTCTATCGCAAACGATCCAATCGCGAGTCGATTGGCCTCATCCCCATTTACAGGAATCAACCGCTCAAACGTAACCAGATCGAATAAACCCATCACAACCTCATAATTGCCAGGTGGAAGCTCAGTAGTCGGTATTTCAAACCGATCAACCAGCAGTCCCGGCAGCCAGTTACCCGGCGGAAGCGCGCCACTTCCGGGGCGGCGATCTGCCTGCGCCGCAATATCGCCAGCTTCATCCAGCACATGCACAAAAATCACATAGTCACCGGTTGGTGATGGCGCATCTAACGGTTGATACCAGTCCAGACGAATCATCAGCGTGCCGTCTTCTACATTAAGTCCGGCTTCAAGCAGTTGAATCGAGCCATTCTGGAAGCTGGAAATCGGCATTTCTTCCGGCTGTGTTGAAACATACTGCCCCTGATAAATAAAATGGGTGTACGGCATATAGAAATTGCCCGCGCTCACCGGAACCACGCGTATCACAGAGGTATTGCCCGTGATGAAATTGCCCGGTATTAAGACCGGCACTTCCAGAAACGCTCCGGGAAGCATAGGAATCACCCGTTCAGCCACCAGTTGGTCATCAGCAAAAACCTGATAACGCCCTGCGCTGGCCGGATGAAGCCGCGTCACCAGCACAATATCTTCACCCGGAACTGTATTTATGGTGAAGCGTTCTTCCCCGTTAATCCGCCGCCCGCCATCCATCACGCTGCAATTTTCGGCGCAGCCTAACGTGTCAAACTGATAATATTCAGTTGGAAAACCGCCCGGCGGTTCATCATTATGCCATTCATAAAGATGTTCGCGTTCAGATTGAATGTCCGCGACATCCACTGTATCAATAAGCCGCAGCCCTTCCAGATATGACGCAATGCCCGGAATCGCTGCAAGCTGCCGCGCATTATCCGCCGGCGCATAGTCAGGGCGATAAATCCCTTGCAGTTCCGCCGCCAGCGCCACGTTGATTTCCGGATCAACATTCACGCGATATTCCGCCAGCACTTCGGCATACAAATCCGTATCCGCCAGATAGCCAAGCCCTAGGCCGTGTCCTTCGCCGTATGAGGCGATCAAATCCGGGCGCCGCGCATCAATGAACTCGCCAACGCTCCCCGGTCCGTTACGCCAGTAATCCGCGGCGCCCGGCGTAGTCAGCCCGACAATATCCAGCGTAGTGCGTTCTCCTAAATAACGCATCGCGCCAACATCATGTACCGCAGCAGTGATATTTTCAGGCGTATTTTCAAACAGCCACCGTGCCATTTGCAGTGGCTGCGCAGCAACATAACCTGAATTTGCGGCATAAGCAGGCACAAAACGCCATGTCAAAACGATAGTCACGATAATCTTCACACTAGCCGCGGCGAGCAGAAGCTTCTGAATGTGCCAACGCGGCGAAAGTGAAAACCCATTCCCCAGAAAAGCCGCCCCTAAAGGCGTAAGTATCCAGAATAATGCAATCAGCGGCATTTGATAGCGTTTGAAGTGCCAGAAGGCTGTATCCAGTGTGCTGATTGCCAGCGCGCTAAAAACCACCGTGATCAGGATGAATGCCACAATGCGGCGCTGGCGCATCCGCCACAATGCGAGCAATCCAGACAGCGCGAGCACAGCGACAACCGGGCCAGCGTACCATAAGAAGGCGTTTGCCAATGCCCAGTCCTGCCACATCCGCAGAAAATTTTCAACAATGCGAATGGCGATCACCGGAAGATCAAACGGGATAACCCCGAAAAGCGATTTTGCAGCGTTACCGGAGGCCACAGCCGAGCCAGTGAGCAGATAATTCACCGCCGGCTGTACCATCGCCGCCGCCAGAGGAATCATCAGCGCCAGCCAGGTTAGCGGCATGTCGCGGAACGAGCGGCTCAACCGAGCGAATAGCGTCCGCCCCTCAACACTCATCACATGCTGCCATGCCAGAATCAATATGGCTGCACCCGCCGCGATAATGCCCTCAGGCCGCGTGAGCGCGCATAGCGATGCGGCCTGAATGGCAATGGAATATCGCTGGCACAGCAGCGAATGCAGCAACCAGAGCAAAAACAGCGTCGCCAGCAACGTTTCCATGCCGCTGGCCGCATGCCACGTGGCCGCGCCATGCACCTGAAACGCAAGGCCACCAAACGCCGCCAGCCAGATCGGCACGCCGCAGCGCAATGAAAAGCGATAAATCAGCCAGCCGCACAGCGCCAATGAGACGAAGCCAATCATCATCGCCCAGACGCCTAAATTTTGCCCGCTAAATCCCAGCAGTGAGCCAACAGCCAGTATATACGGATAGAGGAAGCTGGTAGCGCCGCTGGTCGGTGGCAAGCCGGGGTTATAAACGTAAGGCTGACCGAGCGCCAATTGGCGGGCATACTGGAAATGGATATAAGCATCATCCAGCGGCATGACCATGCCTTGCCCTGCCGATTGGCTCAATCCAAGATACAGAATAAGCGCCCCGCCAGCGAGCAAGCAGCACAACGCCCATACTATCAAGTTCGTACGGCGGCTGACTGCTGGCCGGGTTAAAGTGAGCATAAAATTAAGGTGTCATTAGCTGTTGAAGGGCGATTGCATCAAAATTCACTCGCAGATCATAAGAGGTTAGGGCTAGGCACAGAGGGTACAAAGTTCGCATTTCCTCTGTGCCTCTGTGGTTCAAGCCCTTTTCTTGGCAGCTTGGCAGTTCAACATAGTCTTGACGCCCCGTTTTAAGATGTTAATTCGAATATCCATCGGCAAAAGCATCAATCATCAGGCGAACATCATTCCCCAACGGGTATAAAATTGGGCAAGTGGCGCCATAAGCCACATATTCACGTACCTTCGCGCGCACTTCTTCCGGCGTGCCGCTGGCCGTGATCATCTGCACAACATCATCGGGCACTAATTTCATCGCTTCAAGAATCTGTTCTTCCGTGGCCGGCCACGTCAGCACCTGATTGATCTCATCCAGCAGTTCCTGGCTTACGCCGCTGGCTTTCATAATATGCGGCTGCTGTCCCAGATATTGTGTCACCAACTTGCGCGCGCCATCTAGCGCCCGTTTGCGATCATTATCTACCGAGCACACGACCAACTGCGGGCGATCAATTTCGTCAATTGAGCGCCCTGCCTTTTTCGCGCCCTGCTCTAATTGATCCATCGCGCCCTGATTGTAACGGGGCGCAACCAGATAATTCAGCACCGCGCCGTCGGCAATCTCGCCAGTCAAAGCCATCATCTGCGGCCCGGTTGCGCCGATATAAATCGGTACGTTGCGCGGCTCTTTATGCCCGTGTACCACGTCTAATTCAACATCATCCAGCTGCACAAATTCGCCTTGAAATGATACCCGCTCACGGTTGAGCAGTGCGCGAACAACGGTCACTGTTTCACGCATCGCCAGCAGCGGCTTATCCCGCTTGATACCCACTTTAGCCGCCAGCGGGTCCCACCATGCGCCAATCCCACAAATAATGCGATCCGGCGCAAGGTCATCCAGCGTCAGGAAAGTAGCCGCAATCACCGCCGAATTGCGCGTCCAGTTGTTGATGACTCCCGAACCAATCTTGATACGACTGGTCGTTGCCGCGAAGGCAGCCATCGGCACGATTGCATCGCGCACCAGGCGGCTTTCCGCCTGCCAAACGGCTTCAAAGCCGCGCTTTTCAGCATACTGAACAAAACTAATAGCATCTTGTAGCGTATGGGCATCCTGCAAATACAGCGCAACACGATCTGCCATGGCCTTTGTCCTTTTACGCGCGCGCATTACAACGGCTTTACCATCCGGCAAAGCACTGCCATGCGCGAACTATACTATGCCTTATTTTAACTTTGAGCCGAGAAATTAACAGGTAATTCGAAATGCGGACGCAGACGCCTCAGTAAATCCAGATCGGCAGGAATATCAATGTCCAGTTGTATCGTATCTGATGAATACACTTTGACTTCAGCGCCTGCCTCTTTTGCCAGCGATAGATGGCGAAGAAAGCTGTCGGGGCCAAACGTATATGGTATCAACCCCGGTGGGCGGCTGAACAGGGCATTAGTGCCATCCTGATTTCTATCTGTCGCCAGCACAACAGTACCTTCATCTTCACCAAGTTTGAGGATTTCAGTAATATCTTCCTCAGTGATCAGAGGCAGATCCGCAGGCAGCACCAGCACCGCCCGCCCCCGCCATGCCGTGATCACCTGCGTTGCCCGCATCAAGGCATTATTCAGCTCAGGGGTGCCGCTTTCCTGAACTGTATTCGCCCCCATGTCGCGGGTCAGTGCCAATGCCCGTGTATCCCGGCTGATCACCAGTACGCCAGCAATGCCCGGCACCTGTTTAACCGTTTTTACGACATGCCTGAGTAAAGATTCCGCGAGATCTTGCCGTTCCTCTGTTGTGAGCACCGCAGACAACCGGCTTTTTGCCCGGCCTAACGGTTTCACAGGAATGATCGCCCATGTGGTCAATCCCACACCTCACTGGTGATCCAGCGCAGAATCAGCTGTGCTAAGTGTTCCCGGTCAATTTGATTTTGCATAATTGTATTCGTCACAAAGGTCTTTTTGTCTTCAATGATCAGGCTAGAATCCTGCAAATCGTAAACAAACCCGTTGATCAACGCTCCATAATATTCCGCAACCGCACGGGCTGTAACATCATACCCCAATTCTGCCATAAGTTTAGCCGCTGGACCCTTAACAGCTGTACCCGCCACAATCGGGCTAACAGCCACACGGGGAATATGCTTTTCTATCAATAGTTCAGAGAACGGTTTGACCGACAGCATCGGCGCCAGCGAAAGCCACGGGTTTGAAGGCGCAATTATAATTGCATCCGCGTTTTCTAAGGCGGCAGTAACTTCGGGCGATGCTTCAGCATTTTCTGACCCCGCGTAACGCAGCCCCTTCATCGTTGGCTGCCAGCGGTAACGCACAAAGTAAGTTTGAAATGGCAGTTCGCCATATTCAACCGTGTCAATCATCGTCTCAACAGCGGCATCCGTCATCGGCAGTATCGGATGAAGCACGCCAAGTCTGTTTTGTAAGCGGAGCATCACTTCCGTCAGGCGTTCGCCATTTCGCAGCGCCTCGCTGCGCAGTAAATGCGTCGCTATATCCTGATCGCCCAGCCGAAACCACACATCCTCACCATAGCGTTTCAGCGCTTCCAGCGTCGCCGTCGTGTCCCCGGCCACCCCCCAACCGTTGGCCGGATCAACAACCCCCGCCAGCGTATACATCACGGTATCCAGATCCGGGCAGATGCGCATCCCATAATGCCAGAAGTCATCGCCAGTATTCACAATGACCGTCAGTTTTTCCGGTGGCAATATTCGGGCAAGCCCATCCGCTAGCTTCGCGCCGCCCACCCCTCCAGCTAAGACCACTACATGCTCAAGACTTAGCGCCATAACACGCTCTTTTCCAACGGATTGCGCGGCTTGTGTTTAACTTCAGCCGGGTAGCCTACCGTAATTAACGCCTGTGGTTGCCAATCACCCGGCAGCATCAAAACCGTCTGAACAACCTCCGGGCAAAACAGCGGTGCGCACATCCAGCACGCCCCCAGCCCATTCGCAGTTGCCGCCAGCAGTAGATTTTGCCCGGCCATGGCAGCACTTTGCACCGCCATCAAATATTCTTTCTGTCCGCGCGCTTCATCAGCATAGTGATCCATGTCCCTCATCGAGAGGCAAAGCACAATCAACGCCGGGGCGCTTACGATACGGGTATAGGATCGCCCCGCATCAACCTCGATAAGTGCCGGATCAACGCCGTCCGCGGCAAGGTCAGCTCGCAGCCGTTCACCCATTTCCGAGGCTAGGCGCGTTCGCGTTTCAGCGTCGAGAATCACAGCGAAACGCCATGGCTGCCGGTTGTGTGCCGATGGCGCTTGAATAGCTTCGGTCAATATTTGTTCAAGCAGAATTCGTGAAATCGGCTGCGATGAATAACGTCGGATAGAACGCCGGGTACGGTTAACTTGAAAGAAGTCCAAAGCGCAGCCCTCAGCGGTACAAGTCCTGCCGGATCGGCCTTATTAAATCACTGGCCTGTCCCGCCCCTTCAGAAAATGCTAGGCCACGAACCAGCACCACAGGCCGCCCCTCTGCCCCTTCGCCAGAAACCAGCCCGGCAGCCGAAGCAATCATGTCGGCAAATGCTTGCAGCGTATATTTCAACGTACGGCCAAAAAGATCGGGTTGTCCGCGTAAATCACGCAGCGCAGGAAGGCCAGCCGCGCCGATAGCCACGCCAACATTGCCCATGCGGAAGGGCCGCCCATGCGAATCGCTAATCACGATCCCAATCTCAACGCCAGTTTTCGCTTTCAGTCCCTCGCTGATCGCCCGCGCTGAAGCATCCGGATCAACCGGCAGCAGCAGCACCTGATCATCGCCGCCGTTCAAGTTAGATTGATCAATCCCCGCATTAGCCGAGACGAACCCCAACTTATGGCGCACGATGAGCGTGTTCACGCCCTCGCGGGAAATTTCCTGGCTCTCGCGCAGTACCAGCTCAACAATACGCGGGTCTTTCCCGGTAATGATAGCATGGCGCAGCGCCTCTTCACCCGGCTGAACATCGGCAAGCCGCACAAACCGCCCCTCAGATTTCGAGATAATTTTAGAGGTAACGACCAGCACATCATGCGACTGTAGCTTCAGTTCCGTCTGTTCAAGCGCGCCAGCGATGATCGCAACCAGATCATCGCCCGGCTTGATCATCGGAATGCCCGGCAGCGCAGTTAAGCTTATATCAGAGTGTTGTAACATGGTGAGTTATACGCCAGTGATGCGAATTCCGCTGCCGTGAACCCCATACTTTTTATTGATGTAAAGAAGCACCGGGGTCAGCGCTTCAACCGCAATCGCATTAACCAGCAAACCCGCATCAATAGCGCGCATACTGGCCGCCTCAACCAGCTTAGCAACTTCAGCTTTTGCCTCAGGATCATCACCGGCCATCAGTACATCGCAGTCTACTGTCACGGCAGGATCAACCAGCTTCTCCGCGCTCACGTTCTGGAATGCAGCGACGACCCTCACACTATCCCCTAACAATTCCTGCGCTTCCAGTGAAGCCGCCTTGCCTTCCGGAATGTACACGCTGCGAACCTTCGGCGGGGCCAGTGGCACCGTCACATCCACCAGAATTTTACCCGCAAGATGCTCTTTCACGCTTTCTAATGTAGCGCGATGGGCGGTATACGGAACCGTCAGCACCACCAGATGGGCTTCTTGGGTGGCAGAAACGTTGTCCATGCCAACCAGATAATCGCCACCAAGCGATTCGTTCAGTTCCTGTGCGCGGCTTTGCGCTTTCTCCGCCTCACGCGAACCGATAATCACATGGTAGCCATTCAGTGCCCAGCGGGCTGCCAGGCCACTTCCCTCTTTGCCCGTGCCGCCAAGCACCGCAACCGTAACCAGCGTACGGTCTTCAGTCATTATTCACCACTCCCTTGCGCATAAACCTGATAACGCGCCCAAACTTCCGGCGCTAGCGCCAGCGCCTCTTCAGCAATAGCGCGTTCATCCAGCGTCAATAATTCTCGATCACGCATCAACCATCTGCCATCTACCATCGTCGCCGTCACCATCGAAGGCTCAAATCCGAAAATAATATGCCATGGCAGGTTTCCACTTTCCAATGGCGTAAACGGGTGATAATCCACCAGTATCAAATCTGCCCTGTTGCCAACCGCCAGTGTACCAATGCCCGCGCCCGCGAAAAATTGTTCAACCAGACGGGCGTTATTTTTCACAGCAGCATTAAATATATCCCCGCCATTTGCGCGCCGGGGATCGCGATTCACCACTTTATGCAGGAAATAAGCGGCTTTCCATTCTTCCCACATGGCATTACTGAAGCCGTCATTGCCAAGGCACACGTTCATATTCCGCGCCATGAAATCATCAAATGCCATCGCGCCAACCGCATTATTCATATTTGAGCGCGGCTGATGGGTAACCCGGATGTCCTTACCCGCAAGAATATCCCGTTCATCGTCATCAATATGGACGCAGTGCGCCGCAATCGTCTTTCGCCGCAGCAAACCAAACTTATCTAACCGGTGTACAACCCGCATCCCGGATTTTTCCAGCGAATCAATCTCATCCGCCTCATGCTCAGCGACATGCACATGAAACCCCTCATCTAAAGGGTTCGCATCCGCGCATGCACTCAGCGTTCTTTCGCTCAAACTCAGGCTGGCATGCAAGCCAAACGTCCCTCGCAGCCTCGCATTATCGCGTACTGATCGCATAAAACGCACGTTTTCCTGAATGCCTGCTTCAGCTTTTTCCAGCCCATCACGATCCGTAACTTCGTAGCACAGCACCGCGCGCAGCCCGGCCTGATTAACTGCTTCAGCAATAACATCAAGGCTGCTATCAATGAAGTTAGGGCTGGCGTGATGATCGAACAGCGTCGTTGTGCCGTGTTTCACCGCATCCACCAGGCAGACCAGTGCGCTCGCGCGAACGCTGTCCCGATCCAATGCCTTATCAAGATTCCACCACAGACGCGTCAAAATTTCCGGGAAATCCTTCGGCGCAGGGCCGGGAATACCCATTCCTCTCGCGTACGCGCCATAAAAATGAGTGTGCGCGCAAATATTTCCGGGCATAATCCACTGTCCGCGTACATCTATCTGTTCATCCTGCGGATAGCGGTCTATCAGTTCCCGCTGCGGCGCAATTTCGCTAATCATATCGCCCACAATACGCACAGCATGATCGTGAAGGATATGATTATTCTCATCATACGTGATGACGTGACCGTTCGTTAAAAGCATGTTGCGTCACCTCTGTTGATCGGGCAATCGCTGTACAAAGCGTGCATCTGTAAGGTAAAGATCGGGAATCGCCCTCGCAGCGCAAAAGCGATCCCACGTAGTAAACAAAAATGTAACCGCCCGCCTGCCCGGGTTGAGTATTGGGGGGCTTTTGACGCCTATTTGCCCTAAGGCGACCCGATAATAGAGTTCAGCCGCCCGCTTATGCGCTAATTCTTGCGGCAGCATGTCACGTCGTCTCAGCAGTTCAATGCCCTGTATATGGGCATAATAGTAAATACCGCCGCCGTCTTGCCGTACTGCCCCGCTCAGGTAAAAAGCGAGATATTCATAGTCCAGAACTCCACGAAAGCGCGCCAGCGGAATACGATACCAGTGCTCTTGCAGCGCCGCAGTCAGATCGCGCTTGCGGTTGATCACGCCAATCAGCACGCGATCTTCAGGAAACATAGCTGTTACAGCTATACAGGAAGTGCAGCGCGTAACGCATTCAAGCGCGAGTCAATTTCTTCAACCTTCGCTTGATGCGATACCCACCACGCGGGATCGCGCTGTGCATCCAGTTCCCCAACTGTCTTACCCTGCTGCTCAACCCATGTATAGTATTTCAGATTATGCCAGCGTTCCCGCGCCTGCCGCGTACCCTCTTGCACCCAATCAGTAGTCGCAGCATGGAAAATACCTTCAACGCGGCCAACCGCCGCCGCTTCATCGAGCGCGCCGAACTGCTCGCGCATCGCATCCATCACTGAATAATAACGATCTAGGCTGTCAGCCGCCGCTGTGTAAACCACATCACCGCGCCCGAACCCATACGTCTTTGCCGTCTTGATCGCGCCCAGAATATGGCATACCCCGCTAATTCCAAACAGTGTACTCAAAAATTGAGCCTGTGCTTCCGGAACCCCGAAACGGCTGACCAATGCCGTCGTACCCGCCGGTTCGCTCAGCAGTTGCAGGCCTTTTTTGCAGGCCATATCGTCAATGCACATCACCGCGTCAGTATTCCAAACATTGTGAATCCACGTCACATGCTTGTCGCCAATGCCCTGAATATCATGCGAACCGTAGCCATTATTGTAGAGTGTTGGGCATTGAGTCGGTTCTAAGGCCACATTCATCGCATCCGGAAAGACCTGTTTCACGCGGTCACCCGCAGCATTTGTGCCGCCGCTGCCCGGCGCCCACACAAAAGCGGCCACTTTCCCGTTACCAATACCCCGTTCCTTCAATTCGCCCGCCAGTTCCACGATGGTATTACCAGTCACATGGTAGTGAAAACGATAGTTACCCATCTCTGAAAACTGGTTGAGAATACGTATATTCGGATCTGACGTTCGCAAGCGATGGGTTTCGTCGTAAATTTCCTTAACGTTGCTCTCCGAGCCATATGTTTTGATCGCTTTTGCGCCATAGCTCTCGATACGCTCAAAACGCTCGCGGCTCATCCCCTCTGGCAGAACAACTAAGCTGTTACATCCCATGCGCCCGCCAACCCACGCACCGCCAATTCCGAAATTGCCAGTAGAAGGCCATACCAGCGTATGCGTTTGCGGGTCTACCTCGCCAAACAGTTCCTTTTCCAGCAAAATGCTGTAAGCCGCGCCAACTTTATGGCTGCCCGACGGGAACGACTTGCCGTACATGACCACAATTTCAGCATCAACGCCGGTCAATTCATGCGGCAGCACCACGTGATACACCTGATTTTCAGGATCGCGCCACGTAATATTGAATAGGTTGATCGGATCGAGCGGCTGTTCGCGTAAAGCCTGAACCGCTTTCGCGCGCACCTCCAAATTAATTTTGTTTGGATGCAGCATTTCTTCAAAAGTTGGGCCGGTAATCAAGAGTTTTCTCCATCATCAGTTGCCAAATCATCTAGTTGTAATTGCGACTCAAGATCGCGCATTTCGTTTTGCAAATTATCGCGCTGCCGCGCCATTTTCCGGTAACGCGCCAGCTCCCACTGCGGCATATTTTCACTGGCGCCGCCATATTCCATCAAAAGCTTATCAATTTGCTGATCCAGCGACTCATATTCCAACACCAATTGCTGATATCGTTGAATAATCGCCTGCAAATCGCCTTCAAGCCCACTCATACAGTTTCCTCAACGGCGCGGTTTTCAATTTCACCCACTGTTGAATCGGGCATATTCTCGCGCGCATGTGCAACCAGCGGCATCGCCTGCTGCGGCATAAAACCTTCGCGTCTTGCAACGACATACAGCGGACGGTTGCGGGTTTCATCGTAGATGCGCGCGACGTACTGCCCCAAAAAGAACATAAAGAATAGCTGGAAAGCGCTCATCAGCAAAACCACAATGATCGTCGTCGCCTGCCCGCC
>JACSRP010000194.1 GCA_014879665.1 Anaerolineae bacterium
ATTGATTTAGGCGTGGATGTGAACTCGCAGATTGAAGCACTTGAGTTGGCCGCCGGTGACACTGTCATCATTGAGGTAGCAACTTACGACAACACATACGAAGGGCCGTTCGTACTTTCGGTAACCGCCGCCGAATAGCACCGGTTCCACCATAAAATCTAGAGGGGCGCGGCCTACCGCGTCCTTCTATTCCCCCCTTGCTTGCTGCATCTTGCCTGAAATAATGCGACAATCTGGTTTCCACACTGTAAAATCATCCTATATTCGTTTTTTCTCGTCTTTGAGGACTAAAACATGAAAGCCGTTATCCTCGCCGCCGGTCAGGGTACGCGCCTGCGCCCCGTCACCCTCACCATGCCTAAACCGCTGGTTCCGGTTGCCAACAAGCCGCTAATTGCCTACGCCATAGACGTTCTGAAAAATACGGGCTTAACCGAAATCGGCATCGTAGTCAATGATCTCGAATCGCCCATCGTCAGCCAATTGGGAAACGGGGAATCGCTAGGTGTCCATCTCGACTATATCGTTCAAACCGAACAGCGCGGGCTAGCGCATGCCGTCGGTCTCTGCCGTGATTTTGTTGGTGATGAGCCTTTTTGCGTGCTTCTAGGCGACAATATTTTTCAAGACAAAATGGAAGATCTGCTGCACGGCTTTCCACAGTCCGGCGCCGAGCTTGCCATCGCGTTGATTGAGGTCAACGATCCCAAGCGCTTCGGCATTGCCGATATGCGCGATGGCAAAGTGGTCAAAGTCATCGAAAAGCCGCAGGACCCGCCAACCAACCTTGCCATCTCCGGCGCCTACCTGTTCCGCAGGTCTATTTTCGACGCCATTGCCAATATTCAGCCTTCATGGCGCAACGAACTTGAAATCACCGATGCCATCCAGTACATCATTGATCAAAAAGCCGAAGTGTTGGGCTATCAGCTCAAGGGCTGGTGGATTGATGCCGGTAAGCCCGACGCCATCATTCAGGCCAGCCAGCTCATCCTTGGCGATCTTCCCTATACCCCCGCACCCGATGATCCCGCTGTAGTCACCGACAGCGATGTTTCCCCGCGCGTACTCATTGGCGAAAACAGTCGAATTATCGGCAGCGTTGTGCGCGGGCCGGTCATCATCGGCAGCAACGTCGAAGTGCGTAACAGCTATATCGGTCCCTATACTTCGCTTGGCGACAACGTGAGCATTGAGAATTGCGAAATCGAAGCCAGCATCGTCATGCAAAACTGCGTGTTAAGAGCGATTACCGGCCGTATTGACTCCAGTTTGATTGCCGATAATTCGCAGGTCACCAGCGCCATGCACGTACCCGCCGCGCATCGCTTCATTCTCGCCGAAAATAGCTACGTTCAGCTCTAGAACCTTATGCCCTATTGGAGCAAATAAATGACTGATCGCAAAGCGAGCGCCATCCAGAAACTGAACGACAGCCGCGCCTATCTCAACAGCATCCTCGATCAGGTCGGAAATCGCGGGGAAACCGGTGTCTATGCCGACGGCGCTGCGTGGAATATCCGCCAGCTCACCATCCATCTTGCCGATTCCGATAAGGGGCAGTCGCGCGTCCTCATGGCTATCATCGCAGGGCAAGACCTGATCCCGCCCGATTTTGATATTGAACGTTATAATCGCCGGATGACCGAAAAACGCGCGGAAGTGACCTTTGCAGAAGCCCGCGCCAGCCTCGCAGAAAGCCGCGCCGAACTGCTGCATTGGCTGAATTCCGCCGATGACTCAGTTTTCAATCATTCTGGCCGCCATGCCTCGCTCAAAATTCTCACCGTCGAAGAATTTCTAGGCGTGATCGCCGATCATGAGCGCAGCCACGCCGCCGATATTGCAGCCGTTCTGAACGCATAACCTCGACTCAGAGGGGCGCATCCGCCGCGCCCCTCCAGCACTTTTCTTTCTCCCCTGTTTCAAAAATCGTATGTGAGCTATAACTATCGCTGTTCCACCTTATCCTTACGGAAGCCTTTATGAATATCTGTGTCTATTGTTCTGCCAGCCCTCGAATTGATCCTGCATTCTTCAAAGTAGCCCGCCAGTTAGGAGAGACTATCGCCAGTCGTGGCGATACACTGGTCTACGGCGGCGCATCTATCGGCCTGATGGGTGAAATTGCGCGCGCTGTTCAAGAACACGGCGGGCGGGTGATCGGCATCATCCCGCAGGCGCTCGTTGATCGGGAAGTGACCTACCGCAGCGCCGATGAATTGATCGTCGTCGCCAACATGCGTGATCGTAAAGCCATGATGGAAGACCGCGCAGACGCCTTCATCGCCCTGCCCGGCGGAATTGGCACGCTCGATGAAGTGTTCGAAATCATGAACCTACGCGCCCTGAGCATGGTCATGCACCCCTTAGTGCTGCTCAATCAGAACGATTTCTATACGCCCGTCATTGACATCCTCATGCGGATGCAGGAAGCTAACTTTCTGCGAAATGAAATCAAGAACATCATCCACCTCGCAGACAGCGTGAGCGATGCCTTTACATACATTGACCTTGAACGCCAGAAACTGCCTTAATGCCCCCTGATTGCTAATGTTATCGGGGCGGCCTGCTAAAACAAATGCATCTGCTGCGGCCCATCGGCAGGGCGAGAGCGCAGGCTTTTCGGCATGTACAATCCCATCTCATCACACCATGCCATCTCCGGCCCTTCCCATCCCCATCTATCAAAATCTACCTGCTCTTTCCCATTAAATTCAATCCCCTCATGCCGCAGTCGCGCCCGTTGAAGCGCGGCGGTCTGGCTTTCCGGCGGTAGGCTGATCATTCCCCTGCTGTTGATCACCCGATGCCACGGGATCGTTTTATCGTCTTTCCACGATACCGCATTCATCGCATCGCCCACCCATCGCGGCACCAACCGGCTGTAGCCATCCGAATCAACCCCTTCCGGCGCAGGAATCATGCTCGCAATCTGGCCGAAAGTAGTGACCTGTCCTTCGGGAACCTGCCGCACAATGTCCCATACCAACAGGTTAAATGTCTCAGGATCAGGAAGCGCCATCATCGCAAAATACCCTCAAAACTATGCCGCCCTATAGCCTTGCTCATTACCTGTCATTCTAAGCGATTATCCTGTTTCTACCTTTATATTTTATCGCTTTCCCCGTCATCTCACAGGTTCGCAAAGATGAGCGCTGCCGGTAGTTGACGACACTCTCCTTATTCTGGATACTTCCGACTATAGCCAAGTTGCGACATTAGTTGTACGACGCAATTGAAGCGGCCTACCCGGATAAATCGGAGCAAAAACCTGATGACTGAAAATCTGCTCAACGAGTTGAAAAATCGCCTTTATGAAGCTGCCGATCTAGGGCATGCAGCATCAGTCCTCAACTGGGATATGTCTACCTACATGCCCCCCAAAGGTGCGCCGCAGCGTGGCCGTGCAATGGCGACCTTAAACAAATTGCAGCACGAAAAATTCACCGATCCCGCAGTTGGTAACCTGCTCGATCAACTCGAAACCGCGTTAGGCGGCCGCCCCGCTGAAGATGATGCTGCCTCGCTGGTACGCGTCACCCGCCGTGAATATGATCGCGCCGTGAAAGTGCCGGCCAGCCTCGTCGGTGAAATTAGCGAAGTGACCTCGGCGCTCTACGACGCATGGACGCGCGCCCGCCCCGCCAATGATTTTGCCAGCCTGATGCCGATGCTGGAAAAAGAGCTTGATCTATTCCGCCAGATGGCAAACTGCTTTCCCGGCTATCAGCATATTTCCGATCCGCTGATTAACTTCTCAGATTACGGCATGAGCGCAGAGTCCATTCGCAGTCTCTTCGCCGAGCTTCGCGCCGGGTTGGTTCCTATCGTCAAAGCCATCGCCGCCGCCGGAGGCGTAGACGACTCCCCCCTGCATCAACTCTATCCAGAGCAAGAGCAGGAATCCTTCGGTGTTGAGATCATCAAAGACTACGGCTACGACTTTGAGCGCGGCCGGCAAGATCGCACCCATCACCCATTCATGACCCGCTTTTCAGGGAATGACATCCGCATCACCACCCGTTTTAACGAAAACTATCTGGGCGATGGCCTCTTTAGCACCCTCCACGAAGCCGGGCATGCCCTCTATGAACAGGGCATCACGCCTTCATTTGATGGCACCCCACTAGGCGGAGGAACATCCACAGGCGTGCATGAAAGCCAGTCCCGCCTCTGGGAAAATATCGTCGGGCGCAGTCACGGTTTCTGGTCACGCTATTATTCGCAGCTTCAGGCAATATTCCCTGAGCAGCTCAACCCGGTGTCGCTGGATGAGTTTTACCGCGCAGTCAATACCTCCAAACCGTCCTTAATTCGCGTGGATGCCGATGAGGTGACTTATAACCTGCACGTCATGATCCGCTTTGATCTCGAACTGAAGCTGCTGGAAGGCTCGCTGGCGGTAAAAGACCTGCCAGAGGCATGGCAAAGTCGCTATGCAAGCGATCTGGGCCTCACTGCGCCCGATGATCGCGATGGCGTGCTTCAAGATGTCCACTGGTATGCTGGTATTTTTGGCTATTTTCAGGGCTACGCGCTGGGCAACCTGATGAGCGCCCAGTTCTACGATGCTGCGCTGCGCGCCAACCCTTCAATTCCCGACGAAATTGCTCAGGGAGAGTTCGCCGGGCTGCGAACGTGGCTTACAGAGAACATTTACCAGCACGGCAGCAAGTTCACGGCTGATGAGCTGCTCCACCGTGTCACCGGAGAAGGGTTAGGCATCAAGGCATGGATCAAATATATTCAGGGTAAATACGGCGGAATCTACAAACTCTAACCAGCACCTTCCCGCAAAATTCACCCGTTGGGCGTGCCGAAGCGCGTCCAACAGGTGAAACATATAAGGGTTGAGGTGAGGGGCATATTTGAATAAGAGGAAAGAGTCTGCACAGAATCAGACCGTAGGGACACCCCACGGGGCGTCCGAGAAAACACACCTGTTTCCCTCGCCTCTCCCCCTACGAAGGATCAGCCACCGCCTGCACATCTTCGGCGCCCGATTCGCCCACATCTTCCGTCCTGATAAACCGCATCACCCGGAAACTTTCGCCAAGCGCTACGCCCACTTCCTTGCCAGTGCGCTCGTCCCACCTGCGCACCATGTCAGCAACTTCTGCGCCCACCTGCGAGCGATGCGCCAGCAGTGCCTTGATCTTCCGATCCCAGACCGCCGAGATATCTACCGCCAGATTCGGCTTGTCGGTCAGCACGATATAGACTTCCTGAACGTGATGCGGTTCCAGCCCCTCATCCAGCAGCTCAGGGAAAATCGGGCGGGTTTCGGCACTCGGAAAAATCGCGTACAGCGAGGCTTCACCAACAGCCCGATGATCCGGATGATTGATATAATCCGATGATTCCATACTGATCATCACCGCAGTCGGATCCATGATCACCACCCGATAAGGCTGCACTTCGCGGATAATCCGAGTCAAATCGCGTCGCAGTTCAATGTCCGGCTGAAGCTCGCCATCCTTGTAGCCTAAAAAGCGCACATCATGCACGCCCACTATCCCGGCGGCCTCCAACTGCTCTAGTTCCCGCTGGCGTACCAGCGCGCCAAGATCCACATCCTTCGCATTCGATCCCGCCGAACCGTCGGTGACAATCACATAGGTCACCTCATGCCCCGCCGCCGTCCACGCTGCCACGCTTCCGCCCACGCCAAATTCAATATCATCCGGATGCGCGACAATCACCAGAATCTTGATCGGTTTTGCGGCTGGCTTCTCAAGTTCCATCATCTTCACCCTTTACTCGCCTTTGGTTTTTTCAGTCATAACAACCGTCTGTTTAACATAGACGCGCATATCGTCCGGAATATCCTGATGAACATGGGTTCCCGGCCCCACTTCCGCGCGCGCGCCAATTTTAACGCCGGGCATCGTCATCACGTCCACCCCGATGAACGCCTTTTCGCCAATGACCGCGCCAAACTTATTGCGCCCGCTGCTCAGTTTGTTACCCTTCACCCTGCTGCCCACATCGCCATGATCAATGCGTAAATTGGCCGTAGTGCAGCCTGCCGAAAAATTAACGCCGGGCATCAAGACCGAATCCAGCACCCGGCAGGCGTGCATCGCCACCCCTTCCGCCACATAACTCCGCGCAATCTCAGTCGTAAACCCGACTTCGCAGCGATCCAAGACCATCGAGCCGCGCACCAGCGCATTGTTCCCCACAACCGTATTTGCGCCCACATACGCCGGGCCAACCACCGCCGCGCCGGGAAATATCTTCGCATTCTCACCGATGAACACATTCCCCACAACCGATGCTGTCGGCGCAACAAAGGCGCTGCTGGCAATCTGCTGCCCGCTAATCCGGCTTAAAAACACCTGCATCACGTCCAGAACATGCCACGGAAATTTAAGCGCAGCCCAGCCCCCGCGATAGCGAACGACTCTATAAACTTGAGTCTGCATTATGCGATCTATCGCCCGTTCGTAATGATCATCAGTCTGGTTCGCGCTGTCATATTCCGCCTTCAACGCCTTGAATAAAGCCGGAGCATTCGCATGGATATGCGCGACGATATTCACCAAATTGCTAGGGCGGTTTTCCGCACCCGGCTTCTCAACAATGCCGGTAATCCTTCCGTCCTCATTCACCACCAGATAGCCGCCGGGAAAATAATCCTGCATCTCAACGCCAGCAAGATAGCTGTTCTGCGAAGCCATGCGATAAGCCAGCAGCATATCTTCATGCAGCGTATCATCAACCACATCATGCACCTGCGTGATATAGATCGCCTGCTGCCCGCCCCCTAAAAATGGCGCCGCGCATAAGATCGCATCGCCCATCCCGCGCGGCTCAAGCTGCATCGTCACCCGCACCCGCAGCCGCTCAAACGTTGGAATCGCCGCCGCAATTCCGGCATGCGTATCCGGGTTGGCCACAACAATCGCCTCATCAAAGCCAAACTGCTCATAACGGCGCAGTTGTGCAATCAGCAGCGGTTCTGTGCCAAAGCGCAGCATAGATTTTTCGTGTATCGGCCACATACGTGAAGATGCGCCACCGGCAAGGATGATCAGCGTCGGCGGTAAAAAATTCTCAGTCATAAATTCATCCATTAGGGTTGTTCAGTCTATCCCTGAAGTTTATCCTAGTGCAAAATCTTCATCAACGCATCACAAGGCGAAATAACGCATCTTTCCAAAACATTGGTCATAAGTGGTCATATAAGGCAGCCCTGCCGCAGCATACCCTGTAGCCTACTCGCAGCGATAAAAACTTGAGGTTACAGGCAATGACATCAACCAATGGTCATACCAACGGCAGCGGCGAAACCGGCACCTGGCGGCTCAAAGCTGGCTTAGCGCAAATGTTGAAGGGCGGCGTGATCATGGATGTGGTCACCCCCGATCAAGCGAAAATTGCCGAAGATGCTGGCGCCGTCGCCGTCATGGCGCTGGAGCGCATCCCCGCCGATATTCGCGCGCACGGCGGCGTTTCCCGCATGAGCGATCCCGATATGATTGATGGCATCATCAGCGCCGTCAGCGTCCCCGTGATGGCCAAGTGCCGCATCGGGCATTTCGTTGAGGCGCAAATTCTGGAAGCCATCGGCGTTGATTATATTGACGAAAGCGAAGTTTTAACCCCCGCCGACGAAGAAAACCACGTTAATAAATACAAGTTCAAAGTGCCGTTCGTCTGCGGTTCGCGCAATCTGGGTGAAGCCCTGCGCCGCATCAACGAAGGCGCCGCCATGATCCGCACCAAAGGCGAAGCTGGCACCGGCGATGTGGTCGAAGCCGTTCGCCATGCCCGCATGATGTTCCGCGATATTCGCCGCCTAACCACCATGGACGAAGATGAAATGTACACCTTCGCCAAAGACATTCAGGCGCCCTATGAACTCGTCGTTGAAACCGCGAAGTTGGGCCGCCTGCCGGTAGTCAATTTCGCCGCTGGTGGTGTCGCCACCCCCGCCGATGCCGCGCTCATGATGCAGCTCGGCGTAGACGGCGTGTTTGTTGGCTCTGGCATTTTCAAGAGTGGCAACCCCGCTCAGCGCGCCAAAGCCATCGTTGAAGCCGTCACCCATTATAACAACCCCGAAATTCTGGCTAACGTCAGCCGTGGCCTTGGCGAAGCCATGGTCGGCATCAACGTGACCACCATGCCCGAAAGCGACAAGATCGCCCATCGCGGCTGGTAATAGTTTTGCCAAAAATGCGCAAACCCCCTGCTAAGCAGGGGGTTTTTATTCAAAAATGGGTTGTCCCGCCGATAGGATGGCGCTGTTCTGCGAGAGCTGAAGGGTATTATTCCGTTCATTCCCTTCAACAGCTTCAAACCTCTCTCAAGCTGACATGTGAATATGCCGGCCTTTTTATTCCCCCACCCCTCACCAATTTGTCGGCGTGCGCGCCAGCGCAGACCTCAAAGCCTGCCAATCCGGGCAAATTTCCGCCATCAGCGCATAAAAACCCGGCCCGTGGTTCATCTCGCGCAGATGGCACAGCTCATGCATGATCACGTAATCAATCAGCGCAGCCGGCGCCTGCATTAAGCGCAAACTTAGCGTGATCTTACCCTTTGCTGTGCAGCTTCCCCATCGCGATTTCATCCGCCGAATCGCCAGCGGCAGCGGCACAACCCCCCAATGCTGCACCCGCGCAAATTGCAGCGCCAGTCGTTCCTCAAACAGCGCTGCCGCCTGCTGGCGATACCAGCGCATCACGGCGCGTTCTACCGCATCCGAATCGCCATCCACTTTCACGGTCACGATCATCGCCGCATCCTCAATCCGCACAGTTCCCGCGCGCCCAAACACCACCCGCAGCGCGTAAGCTTCCCCTAGAAAATACAGCGTTTCACCGTCGCCATAAGTCAGCGCCGGAGGCAGCGCCTGCCTGCGCGCATACGCCTTTCGCTGCTGTTTGCGTATCCAATTGGCATGTTGGCCGATGAAGCTGTCAACCTGCTGAAGCGAAATTCCCTGAGGCGCGCGCGCGATCACCTCGCCGTCGCCGTTCACGCTGATTCCCAGCGTGCGCCGCCCCGAATAGATCACCTCAAATTGCAGCGTATGACTGTCTATTTTCAGCGCGCGTATTCCGGCGCTGCGGCGCGCAGGTTTGCGCCGCGTCTGGCGTGGCTTCGGTGTCCTGATTTATTCATCCCCAAACATGTCTAAAATAAATCAAACCCGCTTTTCTCTGCGCTATTTCACGTCATGCCACGCCGTATGCACCTCATGGCGGTTGTTCTTCATCGCCCGCAGCAGCGCATCCTGATCCACCGGTATCGAGAAGATGCGCACACCCGTCGCATGGTAAATGGCATTACAAATCGCCGGTGTGGTGTTAATCGAGGGAATCTCGCCCACGCCTTTCGCCCCATACGGCCCCTCAGATGACCGGTGCTCCACCAGATGCGAAGTAATCTCCGGCACCAGCTTGATCCCCGGCATCTTGTAGCGCGAAAGCAGCCGCGACCATGGTACGCCATCCTCAAGGATGAACGATTCGGTCAGGCAGTTGCCCATCGCCATCACGATCCCGCCCTCAATCTGCCCTTGAAGCATCAGCGGGTTGATCGCCCGGCCAATATCGGTGCTGGAAAGCACTTTCTTAACCTGAATTTCGCCAGTCTCCATATCCACTTCTACCAGCGCCGCCTGCGTCGCATAGCTGAACGCCACGTGCATATCCCCGCCGCTGCCCAAAGGCTGTGTCTTTGGCGCCCAGTATTCCTGTAGGGTACGCGGCTGAATTCCGTTGGATTTCATCCATTTTGCAATCGTGCCATACTCCACCTGTTGCTGGTCAAAGCGCAGCAGGCCTTCTTCATAGCGCACGCTGTCCGGCGGGGTATCCAGCATTTCCGCCGCCGATTGGGTCATCGCCGCGCGCAGCGCCCCCGCCGCCAAACGAGCAGCATTTCCGGTCACAAACGTCTGCCGCGATGCCGTCGTCGGGCCGCCGTTGGGGGTCAAATCAGTATCGCACAGCAGCACTTTCACGCGGTTATAGGCCACGTGCAGTTCTTCCGCCGCCATCTGCGCCACCACATGGGCAATGCCCTGCCCCATATCCGCGGCGGCAGTCCGCACCTCAAACGTGCCATCGTCAAAGGCTTCAACTTCGGCCTCCGATTTATCCGGTGCGCCCCCGCCAAGCCCTGTATTCTTATACGAACAGGCGATGCCCCACCCGTAAGCTTTACGGCCTTCGCGCCATGCCCACGTGAAACCGCGCCCATTGTGGTGTGCCGTCAAATCCTTTTGCACATCGTCAATCGTCTCCAGCAGCCCCACCGATTCGCGCAGCAGTTGGCCGGTTGCCGTCGTCATGCCCACCGTTTGCGCGTTCATCCGGCGAAAAGCTATCGGATCCATATCCAGCGCTTCTGCCACCAAATCCATGTTCTGCTCAACCGCAAACGCCGACTGCGTCACCCCAAAACCGCGAAATGCGCCGCACGGCGTGTTATTGGTGTACATCGCGTAGCAGTCAATTTTGGCGTTCGGCACCACATACGGGCCGGTCGCGTGAGTCGTAGCGCGGGTCATTACCTTGTCCGAAAGCGAAGCATATGCGCCGCCGTCGCCGTAAAGTTCAGCTTCCACCGCTACCAACCGCCCATCCCGCTTAGCGCCGGTCTTGATACGGATGATCGTCGCGTGGCGCTTGGGATGAAAAATCAGCGATTCCTGCCGCGAATACAGCATCTTCACCGGCCTGCCTGTGGCCGTCGCCAGCATCGCCACGTGAATTTGCCCGGCAATATCTTCCTTGCCGCCAAAGCCGCCGCCGATCAGCGTGCCGATGATCCGCACCTGCGTTTCCGGCAGCGCCATCGCCTTAGCCACTTGTTCCCGATCCTGATACGGAATCTGCGAGCCAACGTACACCGTCAGCTTGTCGTGGCCTTCCACGCCCGGCGGCACCCCGATAGCACACTCCGGCTCTAAGAAGGCGTGTTCAGTGGTCGGCGTGTGATATTCCCGCTCAATGATCACATCGGCTTCCGCGAAACCCTGCTCAATATCGCCATGCCGCACTTTAATATGCTTCAGTAAATTACCCGTCGGGTGTTCCGGGTGCAGCACCGGCGCTTCCGGAGAATGGGCAAATTTCGGGTCTGCCACCACTGTAAGCGGCTCGTACTCTACCTGTATCAAGTTCAGGGCTTCATCGGCAGTTTCCTGTTTTTCAGCCGCAACAATCGCCACCGGGTCGCCCACATAGCGCACCACGCTGTCGGCCATCACCGGCCAATCCCGATAGATCAGCCCGTGTAAATTTTCACCGGGAACATCTTTGTAGGTCAACACCGCCACCACACCCGGCAGCGCCTTCGCCGCTTCGGTACGAATTTCCAGCACTTTTGCATGCGGGTACGGCGAGCGCAGCGTGCGCGCAAACAGCATGTTTGGAAACACGAAATCATCGGTGAATTTGGCGACGCCCGTCACCTTGTCCCACACTTCCTGCGGCTCCACCGAACGGCTGATCACGTCCATCGGCTCATCTACCGTCGGGTCATTGACCGGCAGCGGCGCTTCGCCGCATTTTTGCTTTGCTGCCGATTGCACCGCATCCATGATGCTGATATAGCCCGTGCAGCGGCACAGCGTATCTTTCAGCGCATACCGGATATCCTCACGAGAGGGATCCGGGTTCTCGTCCAGCAGCGCGCTGGCGGTCATGATCATCCCCGGCGTGCAAAAGCCGCACTGCACCGCGCCATGCCGCACAAACTGCTGCTGCAAAGGATGCAGGGTTTCGCCGTCGGCCAGCCCCTCAATAGTGGTGATCGCCTTGCCCGCTGCCTTGAGCGCCGGATAGACGCAGGAATTGACCGGCACGCCATCCACCAGCACCGTACAGATGCCGCATTCGGCCTCTTCGCAGCCAATTTTTGTGCCGATCAAGCCGAGATCGTAGCGCAAGAAGTGTGCCAGCGTGCGCGAAGGATCGATCTCTAACCGATGATCCCGTCCGTTGACCGTAATTTGTAATTCGCTCATGCTGTCACCACCTGTAAACTAAGCGGGTATCCGGGCAAGATTACCCCGACTATACCGCCAGATAGAGTTTGTCGGGCACGTTGAACCGCGCCCGCTGAGGATTGCATAACATGACCTGAGTCTCAAATAGAGGGTACTCTCTCGATCCTCTCACTGACTGGCGAATATGGAGACCCCTCATAGGACGTCCTCTGAGGATCAAAGGGGCGGCTCACCCATAACTCAGGATAGCGTGTTCCAATGTTATTCCCTCGCCCGCTCAACCGCATTGGTCAGCGTGCGCCGCAGCAGCACCGCCGCCAATTCCTCGCGGTATTCAGCCGTTGCGCGGTATTTGCTGGTGCGTAACTTCAACGTAGACAGCGCCGCTTCGATGATCTTCTCGAAAGTTTCCGGGTCAGCAGGCTGGCCCACGGCCACAGCTTCCGCTGCTTCCAGCCGCGCCGGAACCGGGCCAGCCGGGGCCACGCAGGCGCGAATTTGCACAAACTGATCGCCCCTATCGTTCAGCTTCACCCACACTGCGCAGCTCAACACCGGCAAAGCCACGCCCTGAGGCCGCATGATCCGTTCAAAAGCAGTACCTTCGCCCCCGCCGCGTTTCGGAAAACGGAAGCGAATCAGCAGATCACGGGAAGAATCCAGCAGCGATTGCGCGGGGCCGCGAAACATCTCCGCAATAGGCACCCACTTTCGTTCACCGTCATAAATCACTTCAGTTTCGGCATCCAGCACCACCAGCGCGGTTGTGCCATCGCCTGCCGGCAGCGCATGAGCTACATTTCCGCCCAGAGTGGCGACGTTGCGCACCTGCGGCCCGCCGATCACGCCGCAGCCTTCGACCAGACAGATCGCCTCTTGCCGCAGCAGTTTCGATTTCACGATATGGGTATGCGGCACGCCTGCGCCAACATAAACCTGATCGCCTTCTTGATAAATTCCCTGCATTTCAGGGATGCCGGTGATATCTACCAGCGCCTCAAAAGGGGCGTGATTTTCTTCGGCTCTAGCGTCTACCAGCAGGTCAGTGCCACCGGCAATCACCCGCGCGTTGCCTGCGTACTGCGCCAGCAAGCGCGATGCCTCATCAAGTTGTGTGGGGGTAAAGTAATGATTCCAGAGTTTCATAATGTCATTATAGGC
>JACSRP010000011.1 GCA_014879665.1 Anaerolineae bacterium
GACGGACTTGAACCCTCGACCTTCTGATCCACAATCAGACGCTCTAACCGACTGAGCTATAGCCACCATATTAAAGTAAATATAGCAGGATAAACCTTCTCTGGCTAGGGTGCTTTTTCCCCGCCTTCCTACCGTAATTTTAACCTTTAACGCTCAACTCTTAACCTCTGCCACCTTCCTCGCCACAATCACAAACACAATACTGCGATTCAGTGGTTTTGAAGTCACCATAACCTCGAAACCATAGGGGGAAAACCGCTGGCGCGCAAAGGTTTCCATATGCTTAACCAATGCCTCGCTCAAATCTCCGCCCGTCTGCTGCCCCGTCACCCGATACGCAAACTCCAGCGCCCGCCGCATCAGCCCGCCGCCCGTAAACGTCGCCGATGGCACGATCACCAGCAGCCCGCCCGCCCTCAAGACACGAGAGCATTCCTGTATCGTCGCTTCCGCCGTGATAAAGTCACTTGGAAATGTGGATACAATGCCTGTGAACATCCTATCTGCAAAAGGCATCTGCTGCGCCATACCTCGTGCCAGCCGTACGGGGCGCTTTTCTCGCCTCAGCTTGCGCCCCGTAATCCGCCCCATCGAACGGCTCAAGTCATAACCTACGGCCAGACGCCCGCGCGCCAACAGATCAAGCTGTAAATTACCGGTGCCATGCGCCAGATCGAGTATCGTGCCATCTTCCGGCAAATGGTCAAGCGCCGCGCGCTGCCACTCGCGCCATTCCCCCATCGAAACGATCCAGCTTACGAGATCATAGCTAAATGCAAACGGGTTATACAGCAGCCAGAAACCGTACCGTATTAACCGCGCCCACGCCGCCCTCATCGAGGCTCAGGCCAACCCCGCGCGTATAGCATCCGGCGCATCGGTGATAATGCCCTGCACACCCGCAGCCTTCAGTTCAAAGGCGCGCTCCGGATCGTTCACCGTCCACACATTCATCGGCCAGCGCGCATGCGCCGCAGTATATTCAGCGGTAACAAGTTGATGATAAGGATGCAGATAGCGGCAGTGTTCAATAAAGGGGTCGTTCAGCGCATCATCGCTCACATATAAAAAGCCAAGCACCGCATGCGGCAAAATTGCGTAAAAGCGCTTTAGGGCAGCGATGCTGAACGATGAGATAATGATGCTTTCCGTCAGGTCATAGCGCAGCATTAATTCAGCGACTGCCTGTTCTATGCCATCACTTCGCTCAGAATCATCCTCATTCGCCACCTTAATCTCAACGTTGATCAGCAGCGAATCCCCAAAATGCTTGAATACTTCTTCTAGCGTAGGAATCGGCGTTCCGGCAAATTTCGGCGCAAACCAGCTTCCCGCGTCCAGCGTCTTAATCTGCGCCAGCGTCATCTCCCGAATGCTGCCCTGCCCGTTTGTGGTCGCATCTACATGCTCATCATGGATGACAACTGGAAATCCGTCGCTCGAAAGCCACACATCCAGTTCGATGCCATCCGCGCGCTGCGCCTGTGCCAGCTCAAAAGCAGGTATCGTGTTCATCGGCGCATTGGCCTTCGCCCCGCGATGCCCGAAGATCAGTGTCATCAGCTACTTTGCAATCTGTACGTTGCCATCTTCAACCTGTACCTTGAACACCTTGATCGGGCTGAATGCAGGCGGCGCGGTCACATGCCCGTCTCGTAAATCAAATCGCGCTCCGTGCTTGGCACATTCAATTTCACAGTCAACGATGTAGCCATCCGAAAGCGGATATTCCTCGTGCGAGCAGCGATCTTCAACCGCATACAGCGTGCCATCCACATTGAAAATCACCACCCAATTACGCTTAAATTCCACCACGAGGCGTTCTCCCGGCGGAATCTCGTCTATTATTGCCACTGTGACAAAATCACTCATTCGTCCTCATCTGCCTGTTCGCGTTTTTCCCACTCGCCCAATCCATATAGCGCCACTGTCAGCACCTTCAACGAAAGCAGCGCGCACTTCACGCGGTTCATAGACAAGGGGATGCCGATAAAATCAAAGATCGTCTGCTTATCAACCTGTCGCACTTCTTCCATCGTCTTACCGATGATCAGTTCACCTAGCATGGACGCTGAGGCTTGGCTAATTGCGCAGCCCTCCCCATCCCATGCCAGTTCTTTGATTCGCCGGTTCTCGTCCAGTCGCAGCGTCAGCCGTAGGCGATCTCCACACAGGGGGTTATGTGCCTCATAGTCCATATCTGCCGGATCGAGAATACCCGTATTGCGCGGGTTCATCCCATGATCAAGAATGTTCTCACGGTATAAATCGTACATCGTTATACTTACCTCTCTACCCCAATCCTCT
>JACSRP010000024.1 GCA_014879665.1 Anaerolineae bacterium
CATTGCCCGCTGATTATAGGAAAATACGGTGAGCTGCACGCGGTGCAGATTGATTTCATGGAAGCAGAAGCGCAGTAAAAGCTGCATCGCTTCTTCGCCATAGCCCTGCCCGCGATGCTCAGGATCACCAATGCCGATGCTCACCCAGCCATTGCGATTGTTCCAGCTAATGCCGTCTATTCCGCAAATGCCGATCATGGCCTCTGTATCATACAGGCGGATAGCGAACGGATAGGCGACGTGCGATTTATCGTCCTCGTCAAAGCGCGCCCGCACCCGGTGAATAGACTGCGGAACGGCGGCAGCCGAGTCGAACTGGCGCACAAATTCGCTGTCCTCAAACCAGTGTGTAAAAATGAAGGTGTCTTCCTGCCGCAGCGCGGTCAGGCGAACCCGCGCCCCGGAAAAAAGCGGTTTCTCAGAAATGGTCATGCGTGCGCGGCCTTTCTACGGCGAACAAAACGATAGAGAGCATATCCAGATGCCGCGCCAATCCCAATGACCAGATAGCCCGCGAATATCAGGAAAGGCAGGCTGCGAATAGTATCCACCGCCCAGCCCCGCCAGGCAAAAGCACAGGTTAATTCGGGAATTCCGGCGCCAGCAGCGACGATCACTTTCGGGTCAAGGCCTTCGCCAGCCAGCACCATCGCCGCCATGCCCGGTTGGTTCACCCCCGGCTGATCGGCCAGCGCCGAACGGGTCAGGAAGGCCGTTTGCAGCCATTGATAGCTGTGGCCATCGTCGGTCACGTTTACGCGCAGCAGATCGCTTAAGAGAACCGGCGTGATGTTGGGAAACGCCCCCGCCAGCGCGGTTTGAATATCCCCTGACGCGGCTTCGGCTGAATAGGCGCTGGAATCAAGCAGCGTAAGCCGGGAAACGCCGCGCTCATTCAGGAATCCAGCGGCTTCGCAGGCGGCAGGCGCGCCCTGTCTATCGCCGGATGGAATCATCCACCACTGCCACGCCAGCAGTGGCCGCGCGGCGGTGATCACCAACCAGAGAAATAGGGCGAGGCCAATCAGAAGAACTGCTAGCAAAAAAGGACGTTTCAACAGCCCTCACCCGAACGCGGCGCCGGGGAACAGCCACGCAAACGCTTCTGGCAGCACGCTGCGAAAGCCGACCAGCGAATGACCGCTGCCAGTTTCAACGAATTTCAATTCCAGATCGCGCCGGGCGGCCAGCTTTCCGCGCAAATGCTGAGCGGGGCGCAAAAAGCGGCTTTTCGCCTCATAGCGGCCTGCTGACAGGAAAATTCGCTTCGGCAGGCTGGCGCTGTTTTCGTAGCGGCGGTTCAAGTCTTGCGACACACTGGCATTCGCGCCTTTTGCGCTCAGCGGTGGCGAAATAGCCATCAAGCGCGAAAACATCGAGGGGCTGCGGGCAGCTGCGGCCATCGCGGCGACTGCGCCTTCATCCACGCCGCCAATGCCCACGCGGCCGCTGTCCACATAATAACGGGTCTGAATATAGGGAATCAGCTCGGTCAGTAAAAAGACGGTGAAGCGCTCGCCGTCGAAGTATTCTGCGGTGCGGTTTTCACCTTCCGCGCTCTGGATCATGGCGATCACCGTCGGGGTCATGCGTTGATGCTTGATCAGCGCATCTGCGATATACGGCGCTTGCAGCGGGCCGGTCATCCATTGACCATCGTTCAAGATCAGCAGCGGATGAACCGTGCCAGCGCCGTAGCCGGGCGGGGTATACACCCACAGCTTGCGGTTTTGAAAGCCCATTTCTTCGCTGGAAACATTGTGTTCATACACTTTCCCGCGCGGCACCGCCATCAGCGCCGACCAATCCGGGAAAGGCCGCGCTGCGGGCATTTGCAGCACCGAAACATCCATCTGCGCAGTCTGCATCTTCAGCGGGTTCAAGGCATCAGTGCCCCAATGCCGCGCCACCCGCCCGACCAGATCACGATCCCCGGCCAGCGGCGTCATCGGGTCGTCAATTACGATCATATAGTCCAGCAGATCGTCGGGCTTGAAGGTTTCAGTCACGTACCAGAGGCGCGTGCCGATCAAGTTGGACATTGGCGCAAACGGGGGATCGCCGGGCAGGGTGTCAAGGTTCAGGGCGGCGCTGCTGGTGCCTTCTCGATCCAGCACAAACGTCGCCTTATCGCCTTCCACCCACGGCCACATAGAACGCGCCTCTAGCAGCGCATCCACCATCGCTTGACGGTCGCTGTCATGAGGCGTGGCTTTCGCCTCTTGTAAGAATGAGTCGAAGGATGTCCATTCAGCCATCTGAAGACTCCTG
>JACSRP010000007.1 GCA_014879665.1 Anaerolineae bacterium
CAGCAGGTTGCTAATCGCGATGATCACCACAAGGATGATGTAAGCTAATGCGCTGGACATGCCAGTATCGAATTGGCCTTGAAACGCCAACCGGTACAGGCGCACTGAAACTGTCTCAGTGGATAAACCGCCGCCGGTTAAGCCCATCACAAGATCAAATTGTTTGAACGCCTCAATGGTTCTAAATAAGATAGCAATCAGTAGCAGCGGCATCACCTGTGGCAGCGTAATACGGCGGAATTGAAACCATCCGCTAGCGCGATCAATGCTGGCCGCCTCATATAGGTAATCTGGAATCGCGCTCAGCCCCGCCAGACACAACAGCATCACAAACGGACTCCACATCCACGTATCCACAATCACAATCGCCCACATCGCTAGATCGCCCCGTCCCAGCCATTCAGGCGCTGTATTCGGATTGCTGAAGCCGATTAGGTAATTGAAGATGCCGTAAGACGGATTGAAGATCAGCTTCCAGAAGGTAGCTACGACAATCGGCGAAAGCATCATTGGCACGAGAATCAGCGTGGTGATGATGCCGCTTCCGCGAAATTTGTGGCGCAGCAGCAGCGCCAACCCGAACCCGACCGCCGTCTCCAGCGTCACCGAGAGGATGGCGAACCGCCCTGTAGTGGCAAAGTTCGTCCAGAAATCTACGCTGGTTAAAATCCGGGTGTAGTTATCTGCCCCCACCCATACCGGCGCGCCGCCAGAAATAACTGAAAATTCAGTAAAGCTCAGAAAAAGGCTGTAAATAAGCGGTATCAGATTCATGCAAATGAGCAGAATCATCGTCGGCAGAATGAACAACAGCATAATCTGCCGGTCGCTCAAATGCCGGCGTCCTGCAGCCCGGTAGGGCGTCACTTGTGGAGCAGCAGCTCCGGCTGTTGACTGGGACACTATCATTCCCTCGTGTGGTGTAACGTTTTAGTTTGGTGTGTGTGCCAGACACATTTGAAATTCCAAACGCAGCGCGCTGCTGCCCTGACCCTCACGCAACGTTTAGGTCGGCATGAGGGTCAAAAGGAGCAGTCTATTCAAAATACAGATGCTTACGCGCCGTATCCGGCCTCAGCCAGCACTTCGTCCATTTCCGCGGCCATATTGTCCAGTGCTTCCTGCGCAGTACCCTCGCCACCGACAATGTAGCGATGCAGGTAGTTCTGGGTGATCGGCAGCAGTGAGCCAAACTCAGGAATATTGAAGAAGTCCTTGACGAAGGTCATCGTCTCGGCAAATGCAGGGTTGAACGGTGCAACCGCCAGAAATTCCTCGCTCGCTAGAACGTTGGCATTGCAGGTGTAACCGCCCAGTTCGCCCCAGCGCGCCTGGGTTTCTTCCTGAGCGAACCAGCGCAGGAAATCCATCGAGGCCGCCTGGCGCTCTTCGCTGATGTAAGCATTGATGCTGGCGCCCTGGCCACCCAACGCTGCGTAACGCTCGCCGCCCGGGCCTGCCGGGTTGGCAAAATAGCCGGTCGTTTCAGCGTAAGGGTTAATCTCAGGATTTGCCAATGCTGGGAAGAAGGCGAAATAATTCATGATCATCGCGGCCTGACCGTTGATGAACACATCGTTCATTTCGGCAAAGAAGGAGTTGTTGGTTCCGGGAGGCGCAAAGTCATACAACTGCGCATACAGTTCCAATGCAGCCACGTTCTCCGGGCTGTTCACGATGCCAAGGACGTTGTAATCATCACCTTCCCACCAGTCCCCGCCGTAGCTGAACATCGTGTTTTCATAGCCCATGGTGATCGCATCGTAGTCAATCTGCGTATACACACCGACGCCATACAGGCCGTCATCCGGGCGGGTGAAGAATTCAGCGATGTCGCGCAGCTGATCCCATGTCGTGGGCACGGCCAGCGGGTAGCCGTAAGCAGCTTCAAAAGCAGCCATATTGTCGGGGTCTTCAAACAGGTCTCTGCGGTAAGCCCAACCATCGGCATCGCCTTCAGTCGGGTATGCATAATACTGGCCGCCGCCGGACGGGTATTCCCCGTAGTATTGCAGCGTGGCCGGCGTCACCGTTTCGGCAATGCCCTCGCCAACAAGGAAATCGGTCAAGTTCACGTAATGGCCTTCCGTAACGGCCTGTCCCAGCCACTGGCTGTCGCCGATCACGATATCGAAGGCGTCACCTTGCGCCGCCCATTCAGCAGCCACGCGGTTGTAAAACTCGCCCCACGGGGTCTGTACCACGTTAATGGTAATGCCGGTTTCTTCCGTATAC
>JACSRP010000143.1 GCA_014879665.1 Anaerolineae bacterium
GCCTGCACTTCGTGGCGCATCAGCAGCGCGGCGCGCACCGCGCGCAAAGCATGATCGGTCTGCGAATTGATCGGCGTGTTGAATAGCCCCGTGACCGCATCGCCAATATACTTATCCACAAGGCCATCGCACAGGTTAATCGCATCGCTGGCGACGCTTAAATACTGGTTGATGATCTGCATCAAAGCTTCCGGCTCAAGATGTTCGCTAAAGCTGGTGAAGCCGCGCACGTCGGCAAAAAGTACCGTAATTTCGCGCTCTTGCCCGCCCATGCCGGCAATATCTGCGGAGCGTAAATGCTCAACCAGCGCCAGCGGCAAATACACCCGCGCCTGTGTAAGCTGGGCTTCGCGCTCGCGTTCTTCGGTCAAATCTTCCAGCACCATCGCCGCCCCATCTTCGCCGGTCTCAGCATCGCGCAGGCGGCTGATGATCATCCGCCAGAAGCGATAGACGTACCCGTGAACCGGCACTTCCGCATCCACCAATTCTGAAGTCCCGCTGATCACCACCCGTTGTAATGCCGGGCTGATCAGCGCTGCGAAATCGGGCAGCACCGCCGGAAGCACGCGGTTGATCGCATCGAACGCGCGCACGCCCGTAATTTCTTCAGCCGCAGGGTTGAAAGCGGTGATCAGCCCCCGTGAATCCAGCGTGAGGATGCCGCTTGCCAGCGATGTGAATACGTTATCCATCAACTCGCGCACTTCGCTGATCTCGGCAAGCCGCGCGCGGGCAGACTCAAACAACCGTGCATTTTGAATAGCAACCGCCGCCTGAGAGGCGAATGCTTGAAGCAGATTCATCTCATGTGCCTTGAACAGCCCCGAAAGAATGCGGTTATCGCAGTACACCACCCCTAGCACTTCGCCGCGAGTGGTCAGCGGCACGGCCAGAATGCTGCGCAGTTGATAGCCGACGATGCTTTCTGTGCCGGTGAAGCGATCATCCTGCCCCGCGTTATCCGTTAGCAGCGGCTCGCCAGAGCTAAGCACCTGATTGATGATCGTGTTGCTCACTTTGAAATCTTCGCGTGCTAGCTGTTCACGGTCAATGCCTCGCGCAATCCGAAACTCAATTTCGCCAGTGTCTGCGCTCTTCAGCAGGATGAAACCGCGTTCCGCGCCGGTTAGCTGCACTACCGTATCCATCACCTGACTGAGCACTGTATCCACGTCCAGCGAAGAATTGATCAGCGCAGTTGTCCCTGCCAGCGCCCGAAGCTGTCGCAGCTCAATTTGCATTGAGGTCAGCGGCACGGTCAGGGCGTCCAGCTGCTTTTGCACTTTTTTGAGCGTATCCAGAGCGCCAGAAGGTAAGCCCATCCCCTTAGAATTTAGGAAGTGGGTATGTTCTTTCAGAACGCTGTTATAAGCATCCAGCGTTTGTGCCAGTTCGCGCAGTTGTTCCTGTGCAGATCGCGTCTGTGTGATCTTGTGGATGCGGCTGGTGTGATCAAGCATTGAACGCCTCGAATAGTTCGGTTTGTTCCTGCCTGCCCCGCGCCTGAAGCGGCTCGCGCCAATCAAAGCGCATGTACTTTAGCGCCGGAGAAGTTGCCTGAATATGATGCAAAGTGTCGCCGGTGATCAGCACCTGCCCCGGAATGCAGGTTTCATGGATGCGTTTGGCGAGGTTAATGGTATCGCCAATCGCGGTGAAACTACGCCGCCGCAGGCTGCCCACGTTGCCTAGCGTCGCCACGCCCGTATGCACCGCGATAGTATATTCCGGCAAATCCGGATCGTGATGCAGCTTCTCTGCAAGCGAGGCGAAGGCTTCCTTTAGCGAAAGCGCCATCTCCACCGCATGCCGGGCATGATACAGATCGGGATTCAACTGGGTATTGAACAGGATCATGATCTCGTTGCCCAGATATTTATCTAGCACTCCCTGCGCCTGATGAACCACCTGCGTCGCTGTTTGCAAATAGACGTTCAGCAGATCCATGCGCTCTTGTGGTCGCAGCGTCGCCGGAAAATTTGCCCACTGGCAGGCAGTCATGAACACGCAGGTCACTTCCCTGCGTTCGCCGCCCATCGCCAGATCGGCAATCTGGTGAATGTTATCCATCAATCCCGGCGGCAGATAACGGGTCATCAGCCCCAATGTTTCTTCACGCTCGCGTTCGCTGGTCAGGTCGTCCATCACCATCGCGGCGCCCTGTGTTTCACCATCCGCGTTCTTCAGCGGGCTGATCCGCAGGTTCAAAACCACGCGCCCCCGCCCCGAAACCTCCGCCTGTGCCTCCAGCATCGCGCTGGTTCCGGTATCCGCTGCCGCCTTGATCTGCGCATCCAAATCCTCGCGCAGCTTCGGCAGCACATCCTGTAATGCCGCGCCAACTGCCGCTTCCGGGGTCGTGCGTAAAATTTCGCCAGCCGCGCGGTTGAACAGGGAAACCTGACCGCTGTGCGTGGTCGTGATCACCCCGCTGTCTATCGAGGTGAATACATTTTCGATGATGGCACGCGCGCGGGTAATTTCGATCAGTGTTTGCTGCACCTGCTGGTAAAGCATCGCATTTTCAATCGCCACCGCCGCTTGATTGGCGAAAGCCGTAAGCAGATTCAGCTCGCGTTCGCTGAACACCGCCTGCCGGAATTTATTATCTACATAAATCGCGCCGTCCACCCGCCCGGCGCTGCCAGTCCGATCCCGGAACAGCAGCGGCACGCACATGATCGAGCGCAGCACGAATTTAGCGACAGTATCGCTGCCCGAAAGCCGCGTGTCCTCCATCGCATTATCCGTCTGGATCGGCTTACCACTGGCGATCACGTCGCGCAGGATGGTTCGGCTAACCTCATCTTCGCGTAACTCGGCGTCATTCAGGCCGCGCGAAATCCGAAATTCGAGGCGGTTGGTCTGGCGGTTGATCAGCAAAATGAAGCCGCGCTCAGCGCCAGTCAAGTTGATCAGTTCGTCCATCGCTGAAGCCAGCACCCTGTCAACGTCCAGCGATGAATTAACCAGCACCGAGGTTTTCGCCAGCGCGCGTAACTGCCCGACCTCAATTTCATCGGTACCGAGCAGAATTTCTAAGCCGGTCAGTTCGGTTTCCAAAGATTTAAGCGCGGTGATGCTGTTCTCAGGCAGATGAATATTTCGCCTGCTGGCGATGTTTTCGTGGCGAACCAGCGCCTCAGCCGTCTGCGAGATTTGTTCCCGCAGCGCGCGCAGGGTGGAAACGGGCAGCGCACTTGTGTCAATCGTCATGAAAGAGTTAGATCAACTATTTGAAAGTATTCTCCATGATTATACACATCGCGCGTGTTGGTTCACGATTAAGAGAATGTGTGAGATAACAGGTGTTTCTATGAACTTCAGCACGCAGGTGATAAAAAGCTTGAATCAGTTCAACCGATAGGGCATACCTTATCTCTCCACAAATAAAAACAGGGATGCCTAAGCATCCCTGTCATCATCGTTGAAACTAACTGTTTAGCCGCGCCCGACGTATGAGCCGTCGCGGGTATCCACTTCAATCAGGTCGCCCTCATTGATGAACAGCGGCACCACCACTGAAAGCCCGCTTTCAGTCAGCACGCGCTTGGTCACGTTGCCTGCTGTATTGCCCACAACGGCTACTTCCGCTTCCTTGATGGTGTAGCTCACCGTCGTCGGGAAAACGTAGTCAATTGCGCGGCCATTGTACAGGCGCAGTTGAATTTGCATCGCGTCTTTCAGATAGTGAATTTCTTCATCAAACAGGCTCACCGGTACTTCATACTGCTCATAGGTGGCTGTGTTCATGAAGTGCAGAATGTCGCCATCGGCATACAGATACTCGGCATTTTCAGCTTCCACATAGATATCTTCGAGCTTCTCTTCAGCGCCGAAAATTTTCTTGTTGGTGCCGCCAGTTTCAATATCTTGCAGCGTTGCGGTCATCGTTGCCGTGCCGCGGCCCGGCTTGTTGTAAACGGTATTGGTCACTCGAAGCAGACGCCCATCCAAACGGATCGTCACACCGCGCTTCAAATCTCCCGCTAAAATCATGGGTTTCAGACCTCAAATACAGTGCTTATCTGAGGGGCATTATACAGGAATAATATGCGAATTCTAGACCGATACGCTGTCACTGCGCATTTATTCTCTACGTCTAACAGCATTTTATGAAATTTGAAGCCATTGTCCTGCTCCCGTCAAAATATAGCGCGAAGATCGCCATTAAATTCGCTATAATGGCAAAAGCAAACAACGCACCCGACGCGGTACTAGGGGAGAATGATGTCGCATCCGCAGCAGCTTTCAACCATTGCTTTTCGACGAGATGATATTCAGCAAATGCTGCAAGCGCGCTCAAGCGAAATTCTCGTCCGATTCGTTCACATCAGCGATACCCACATCAGCGCAGACCCTGCTTACAGCCACGCTGAAGCCGATTATCGGCCCATGGATGGCGCTCGTGAAGTCGTCCGCCAGATCAACGCGCTGCCTTTCCAGCCTGATTTTGTGCTGCACAGCGGTGATGTTGCCTACGATCCTGATGATTCTGCTTATGTGGCTGCCCGCGAAATTCTCAGCGAGATACGCTATCCTGTGCATTACCTGATGGGCAACCATGATGAGCGCACCGGTTTTCAGCGCATCCTGCTAGGACAGGCCGAAACCTCGCCCAAGCATCATTATCAATTCGAGGTCAATGGCGCGCAGTTTGTGGTGCTGGATAGCAACGCGCCCGCGCCATTTGCTGGCGGCGCATTGGGCAAAATTCAGATGGAATGGCTGCGTGAAATTTGTAATGCCCCGGACAGCCGCCCGCTGGCTGTCTTTGTGCATCATAATGCCATCCCCATTGGCGCACCTTTCTGGGATGATTTCATGCGTATGGTAGATGGTGAGCAGTTTCATGCCGCGCTGCTTCCCGCCGTGAAACGACTGCGCGGCGTGTTTTTCGGGCATGTGCATCAGGCTACTGAAACCTACCGCGACGGCATCCTCTACTCTTCAGCGCCAAGCACCTGGTATCAACTGCACTGCTACCCCGGCCAGAGCGGCATTTCGCAGGACGAAGGCTCAGATCCCGGCTTCAACGTGATCACCATTAGCGGTCAGCAAACTTTCATCCGCCGCCATCGTTTTCACGTACCCGAACACGGCACCAACCCTGTCCCCAGATCGGATAAATAGCTGCCGGCAGATCGCCTTACTTCCCTTGCCCTCACTGACAGGGGCAGGGGTGAGGGCTTTACCTGTTTTTCCTCATCTCTGCTTTTACCCATCATTTCGCTGCACCCCGCCGCAGCTCTATAAATATCTCGCCCACCATCGCCTTGAATGACTCCATATGCCCCGCCTGTGCCAGCACGCTCAGGGGAATATTCGGCTTGCGGTCAGCGCGGCTCAGGTCTAACTGCGCCCCGTCTGGCAACATCGCGTTGATCGCCTTCAGCACCTTCAAGCGGCGTTCCGGCAGATCAAAAGGCGGGAACTCGTTGAAATATTGCAGCGGAATTTCTACCGCAGGCTGTTTTGGGAAGGCGCGCATCGAAAAGACCACCACGCCGCCTAACCCAATTTCTACATGTGCGTGAAATGCCGGGTTGGTGCGCCCGCTGAAGCTGATATTATCAGCGTTGCTTTTCGCCCACTGGAAAATCTCGCGCGCTGCCCGGCTGTTTTCCGCCCCGCCGGGAAGCTGCTCCAGATATTTGAAGAAGTTATGCCGGTTCGGGTCGGGTGAGTTTTTCGGCGTGTCCTGCTGGATGATGACGGTTGGATCAGCGATCACCAGTTTTAGGCTGGCCAGCAGCTTTTTGAGCGCGGGCGCGCGCCGCTTGCGAAAATTACAGGCTTGCCGGGTCATCAGATGCAAGCGCAGCGGCGTATCGTCAAACTGTGCCACGAACAGCGGCTTGTTCAGGTCGCGCGCCATCAGTGTTTCCGCCTGCACCCATTCTGAAGTCCGTGCGTTGGCGGTGTAAACCACCACCATCCCCGCGCAGCCGTTCACGCCTTTTTCGATTTCATCCAGCCACGTTGAGCTATCCGGAATCGACTCGACATCCACCCAGCAGCGATAGCCGGCTTCTGTCAGTTTGCTGACGATATACCCGGTCTGTTTGTGATCTTTAGTGCTGTGGCTGATGAACAGATACGGCTGTTCCATGAACTCATCTTTCGCGCGCGGCTCTTTTAGGTATTGTATTCGATCCGCGCTTTTCAGCCATGTTTAAGGCATTTTACCGCTGTTTTTATCGCTTATCGAAAGCGGGCGTCTTTGCGGCTTTATGAGATAATCGCAGGTTGTGAACGCGGCATACTGCGTCCAAATCAGGGACACTCTCTTGAATCACCCCGCTGGCGAAACCCCCGAACACCGGCAGGCTAAAGCCGATATTGCCGCCGCCTGCACTCATGCCGGATACACGCCGGTCATCGAAGCTGTCGCCCCTGGCTGGCGCGCTGACGTGCTGGCGCAGTCGCCCGAATCTTCGCCTCATGGGCGCATCGCCTTTGAGGTGCAGTGGAGCGGCCTCAGCCTTGAAGACTGCCTGATGCGCCAGGGGCGTTATGCCGCCGACGGCGTGCGCGGATGCTGGTTCTTTCGCCACCCGCCGCGTGAATTGATGCGCCGATCTCCGTCAGCAGAAAGCGGCAAACGCCTGACCGCCCGTTCAGACCTGCCGCTGTTTCAACTATTGGGCGCGGCCAATCGCACTTTTCAGGTGGCGCTGAACGGCCAGCGTTACGGCATGGAAGCCTTCGTCTATGCGCTGCTCACCCGCCAGATTCGCTTTTGCCAGCAGGCAACCGCAGATGAAATCACGCTGCAAGCCGCGCTGATCGCGCTGGAATGCCCCGGCTGCCGGGGGATGATGACCCTGTGGCAAACGCGATCACAGGTCAGCGCCCACTGCGGCGTATTGGTAGATGTGCGCGATCCTGAACTGGAAGCACGGCTCACCTTTCACCCGGCGGTGATCGCCGCCGCAAATCAGGCCGTAAACCGGCGCGCGCAGCTGGCATCGGCGCAAAGCGGCGCATTTGCCTGCCCACACTGTGGCAGCATCAGCGAACCTGAGGCGCTGCGGATGGCGCTGTATGGCTCGCATATGCTGGCGCAGGCCTACGCTACCGACGGCTTTCAGATCAAGGTTTCATTAGAAACTGCCCTCCATTTCCCCTTCGCCCACTGGTGTTTTCCGCCGGATGCCCATTTTTGCGACAGCTAATGGCGTAAACTCACGCAACCATTGGGCGCGGTTAGTGTTAAAATCTTTTAAAGAATGTTGTCCGCTAGACTTTTCTCGTCCTAATAGAACTCTTTTGGAAGCCGCCATGATCTCCCCCGAAATGATTTTCAGAATGCTGCTGGTCGTGCTGGCGAGTTACCTAATCGGTTCTATTCCCACCGGCTATCTGTTCGCCAGATCACGCGGGGTAGATATTTTTAAGGTGGGCAGCGGCAATATGGGTGCAACCAACGTCGCCAGAATTGGCGGCATTGGCTGGGGCATCGTTGTCTGGCTGATTGACTCTAGTAAAGGCATCGTCTCGATTTTGCTGGCGACAGCGGTGATTCTTCCTGAAGATAAAGTGCTGGCGACGATGCTGGCGGCGATTTTCTCGATCATTGGCCACAACTGGTCTATCTTCATCGGCCTGCTTACCGGCAAAATTCGCGGTGGTAAAGGCGCGGCCACCGCTTTTGGCACGCTGGTGATCATCATGCCGGTGTACGTGATCGCGGGTATGCTGATTTTGGGCGGGTTCATCATCGCCCGTACTCGAATTGTCTCGCTGGCGGTGCTGGCGATGTTTTCGACGGCGGCACTGGCCATGATCGTGCTGCTGGGCTTGCAGCTTGCCCCCTGGCCGTACACGGTAGGGTCGCTGATCATTGTAGCGATTGTGTTCTACCGCTTCCGCGATAACATCAAGCGCCTGCAAACCGGCACCGAGCGCAGGCTGGGCGACCCGGCGTAGACGGCTTTTGCCTTCAACTTCTTCCTCCGAACAATTGAAGAAATATCTCTGAGGGATTTTGCCGATCTCCATTGGAGAGATGTCGCCATTGATGGTCGTTATTCGAGGACGGCCAGCCCTGATGATGGGATTTTGATATGGATCGGCGTTGGTTACTCGCGTAGAAACGCTGCGGGCAACCGCTGACAAGCCATCAGCCCTGACCACGCTGATGACGGGAATATCTGAATTACAGGTCAGCAAAAAGCGATCGATGAATCTACAAACTTCGGCGGGAATGCCCGCAGAATCGGCCTGCTTGCGATGATTGATCATTTTGGTCGTGTCGGTTAAGCCCTCAGAACTGCCATAGAAAACGGTCATGATTGTCCTCCTTTGAGAAAAGATAAGCTGCTTTCAACGTTAGTACAGAAATTTCATTGAGACGCGAACATTTGTTTGATTACCTGTGCCTGTTCTGGAGCGGGTGACACAGTGGGTGACTGATAAATTCATAAACGGATTGGGTGAGCAGATCGTTGTAATTTATGGGAAGCCTCAGAAAAATACACCAAGAATGAAATACAGTATATTCTGATTTAGCACTTTTGTTCTATATAAGTTCGTTAGAAAAGAGTTGATTTATGGTACGAAAGGAATCAAAAGGGCGCAGCATGCTGCGCCCTTTTGAGGGTTATTGAACTGGTTAAATCAAAATCTGCATCGGAGTTTCGAGGATTTTCTTCAGTGTCTGAAGGAACTGCGCGCCTTCCGCGCCATCGCTTACGCGGTGATCCACGCTCACGGTCAGCTTCATGCGATTGCCGATGCCAAGCGTGCCGTCGGGCTTCACTACCGGCACCTTCATTGCCGAGGCGACTGCCAGAATCCCGGCTTCCGGCGGGTTGATGATGGCTAGAAAGTGATCAACGTCGTACGCGCCCAGGTTGCTTACGGTGAAGGTTGCGCCCTGAATGTCGTCCGGCTTCACTTTGCCGTCACGGGCGCGGGCGATCATTTCCTTGTTGGTTTGTGCCAGCGTGCCGAGGGCAACTTTATCGGTGTCTTTGCTGACCACGTTCATCAAGCCGCCATTGGGCAGCGCCACCGCAATGGCTACGTTGATGCGTTTCTGGCGCACGATCTTATCGCCGTAATAATGCGAGTTCATGTTGGGATACTGCTTCAAAGCCAGCGCCGTCGCCTTCAAGATCATGTCGTTGACGGTGATCTTGCGCTCATCGGGCAGGCCTTCGTTCAACTGCTTGCGTAGATTGAGCATGGCTTCTACGTCCACATCGGCGGTCACGTAGAAATGCGGCACCTGCTGCTTGCTTTCCACCATACGATTGGCGATTCGCGTGCGAATCTTCGGCGTGTCAATCACTTCGACATCTGCGCCTGAAGGGATGGTGCCGTAATTTGGCGCGGCTATGCCCGCCGAAACTGAAGCGACTGCCGCCGGGGCAGAAGGCGTATAGCTTTCAACATCGGCTTTGGTGATTCGCCCGCCGGGGCCGCTGCCTTTGACCTGCTTCAGATCAATGCCTTTAGTCTGCGCGATCTTGCGGGCAACCGGTGAAGCGCGCAGACCATCCGGTAAACTGCCATCGTCTTCAGCGGGTGGGGCGCTTTCCTGCGCTGCTGCTTGTTTGCCTGTGCCATTTGAGGCGGCGGCTGCTGGCGCGGCTTCGGCTTTCGGCACTGGCGGGGCATCCGATTTTTCGGCGGCGGGTTTCGCGGCTTCGCCAGCTTCCCCTACGTAGCCGATAGTGGCGCCCACTTTGAGCGTTGCGCCAACATCGCCAATCAATTGGCTGATGGTGCCGCTGACCGGCGATGGGACTTCTACGGTCGTCTTGTCGGTCTCAATTTCGGCGATCACGTCGCCTTTGATGATGGCATCGCCGATTTGTTTCGTCCAGTTGAGCAGCGTGCCTTCTTCCATGCCTGAACCGAGGTCAGGCATCACGATTGCTTGCGCCATTACAGCACCTCTTTCACGGCCTGAACCACTTTGGCGGCGTTAGGGAGCGCCATCAACTCAATTTCACGGGCATAGGGTAAGGGAACATCCAGCGCCGAAACCCGCTTGACCGGCGCATCCATATAATCGAAGGCGGCTTCCTGAAGCTGCGCAGCAATTTCGCTGCCAAAGCTGTAATGCGGCAGCGATTCTTCAACGACTACGCAGCGGTTGGTCTTTTTGAAGCTTTCCAGCGTCTTGCTCATATCCAGCGGGCGCAGCCAGCGAATATCCACCACTTCCGCCTGAATATCTTCTTTAGCCAGCGTTTCCGCGGCTTCCAGCGCCCATTCCACGCCGCGGCCGTAGGAGACAATGGTCACGTCATCGCCTTCACGCTTAATCGCTGATTCGCCAATCGGAATCAGGTATTCTTCGTCGGGAATCGGGCTTGGCTTGGGGTAGAGCGCAATCACTTCGGTGAACAGGATCGGGTTGTCATCGCGGATAGCCGCTTTGAGCATCCCTTTCGCATCGTAAGCATTGGAGGGGCATCCGACGATCAGGCCGGGAAAATGCGCCCAAATAGGCTCTGGCGTGTGGCTGTGGGTGGCAGTTGCCTGATTACCCCAACCGGTGGCCGCGCGTACGACCAGCGGCACGGTAATTTGACCGTTGAACATATAGTGAATTTTGGCGGCGTGGTTGATGATGGCGTCAAACGCTAGAAAGGCGAAATTGATGGTCATCATTTCGGCAACCGGGCGCAAGCCGGCCATGGCCGCGCCGGTGGCGACACCAGCAATGGCCATCTCGCTGATGGGGGTATCACGGACACGTTCCGCGCCAAATTCTTCGTAAAAGCCGCGCGTTACGCGGTGGGTGCCCTGCCACTTGCCAATTTCTTCACCCATGATGAAGACGCGCTCATCGCGCACCATCTCTTCGTGAAGCGCCGCGCGTAAAGCATCGCGCATGGATAAATTCTTCATCGTTATTTTATACTCCGGCTTCAAAGCCAACATAGACGTTGGCGATCAAATCGTTGTAATCAGGGGCGGGGCTGCTGACCGCATATTCCACTGATTCGTCTACAATCCGAACGGCTTCGGCATCCAGCGCCGCCAGCGTTTCATCAACATCTTTATATTTCTTCTTGATGCGGGCGGTCAGTACATTGATCGGGTCGCGGGCTTCCCAGATGGCAAGCTCGCCTTTGAGGTCTTCACGGGCATTGAAGGCCTTATCGGATACGCCGTGGCCTTCAAAGCGATAGGTGCGGGCTTCCATTAAGACTGGCCCATTTTCGCGGCTCCAGTCCAACTCGGCTTTCACAGCTTCGTAGACTTCGACCACATCCTGACCGTCTACGCTGGGGCCTTCTTTCATGCCGTAGCCTACAGCGCGTTTAATCGGGTTGGTCTGGCCGCTGGATTCTTCAATGCGTGTGCCCATGCCCACCAGATTGTTTTCGACGAGGAACACAATTGGCAGCTTCCACACCTGCGCCATATTAGCGGTTTCGTGGAAATAGCCGTTGTTCAGCGCGCCATCGCCCACAAAGCAGAGGACGGCATTGCCAGATTTGACGTACTGCTCTTTGAGCGCGATGCCCGCGGCTAACGGCAGATGGCCGCCAACGATGGCATAGCCACCCCAGAAATTCAGGTCGCGATCCGCAAGGTGCATGGAACCACCTTTACCGCCGCTGGTACCGGTGCGCTTGCCCATCATTTCGGCCATGACCCGATCGGGGTTTACGCCGCGGGCGATGGCGATGCCATGATCGCGGTAGGCGGTGATCACGTGGTCATCCTCGCCTAGCGCCTTGACTGCGCCAACATGGGTGGCTTCGCTGCCAGTAGCAAGGTGTAAGTATACGCCGGTGATTTTGCGCGCCGGGTCTTTTTCTTCGAAATACAGGTGGTGGCATCTATCTTCAAAGTGGCGAATCAGGACGATATCGTGATACCAGTCTAAAAGCGTCTCTTTGGTCAGAGACTCAGTTTTCGTCGCCATTGGCGCTCCTAAAATAATTTGCGCCTCATTCCGCCGGTGAGCGGCGCGATGGTGAGGCATTCTGTTTGTAGGGAATAGAGATAAGTTTACTTCAACGAAGGCTGATCTTCAACGCATGGTATAGAGGGGAAAAGAAGTGATGAGTGAAAAGATTAATTTGAAACAGTTCGTTATATAAGGACTTTCGGGCGGGTTGCGCGGGGTGGCGGGTGTGCGTTTATAATTACGGGTATGAGAAAACACGGGATAGCCACCGTCTTCACGCGCGCGACAACCGTCAGCCTATTTGCCTGGCTGGCACTGTGCCTGCTGCTGGCCGGGGGGCGGCCACAGGCTGCCGCCGCGCAAACAGTGCCAACTTCTACGCCGCTGCCCTTATTCGCGCTGCCGAACGCCAATTTTGAACCCGGCTATATGAGCCGGTCACTGGCGCTGATGCCTTCGGATGGGCGCACAATTGTGGCGGCGAACATGCTTTCGGACAGCATTACTATTTTCGCGCCGGTCCTGGATTTAATTTACGCGGAAGTGAGCGTAGGCGATGATCCGCGCTCGGTGGCGATTACGCCGGACAGCCGCCGGGCAGTCGTGGCTAATCATGGCGATAACACCCTGAGTATCGTTAATCTGGAGAATTTCGCGGAGGCCTTCGTTGAGCGAACCGTTGAATTAGGCGGGGTCGGGCTGGTGAGCGTGGTTTCCGGCGATAACGATCTGGCTTATGTGGCGCTGCAAATGAGCAACGAAATTGTGGGCGTGAACCTGCTGAGCGGCGAGATCACTACGCGCATTTCGACGCCGCCGATGCCTACTGGTTTGGCGCTGTGGGGCGAATTTATCTACGTCACCCATTTTCAGAGCGGCGAATTCAGCCTGATTTATTTGCCGC
>JACSRP010000006.1 GCA_014879665.1 Anaerolineae bacterium
CCTGACGATGGGCTGCTGGATGTGGTGCTGGTCAAAGATGCGTCCCGCGTCACTGTTCTGACTGCCCTGCGGCGGGTGTACAACGCCACGCATTTAACCCATCCAGCGGTTCGCCACGCCCGCGCTGCGCAGATCGAAGTACAGGCCGATGGCGAGATTGGGCTGGAATTGGATGGCGAACCAACGGACGGCAAAAGTATCACTTTCTCAGTGCAGCCTGGCATTTTGAAAGTGCTGATGTAGCGTTTGGGATATATTTTGTGATATTTTGATGGGGATGGCGGCGAGGCGTCATTACATCAATTTTGCCGGTGAAGATCAGCTTTGCGCAAACCAACGGAGCGATTCCCCAAAACGCTGGAACTGAATTTTTATCACAAATTCATCGCTATTTCCCAAATATCCCAAGATGTAGATTGCTGGCTAAATCGGGGTTATAAAACGGTTTATCCCAAAGTTATCCCAAGTTTGGGATAACTTTGGAAATGTGCGATTCCCTACCGTTGTTTCTTGATCGTTAGCCAACGATCTGATCGTTAAGAAACAGCTTGTTAAACAGGATCGTCAATTTGAACGACACGCAGTTCAGCCGCATCTAAAAGTGTTTGGCAGTGCGCTGCCAGCAGCCGGCCACGTTCAAAAAGTGTTACGCTAATATCCAGCGTTAGGGTCGCTTCCTCTAGCTGTCGTACAATCTGTTCAAGCTCTGCATAAGCAATCTCATAGCTCAAGTCTTTTAAGTCGTTCATATCCCAAATTCCTTCCCGACTGAGTAGTGTATCACTCTACGCGCGCGTTTAGCTCGCCATCTTGAAGCTGAATCGTCAGGGCATCGCCCGTGGCGGCGCCGGCGATTGTTTTGATCATCTTGCCAGTATCGCGGTGACGCACCAGCGCATAGCCTTTATGCAGCGGCGCCATCGGATCATGAGCGTTGAGCACGGCTGCTGCTGAGTGAAGCTGTTCATGCAGCAGCGCCAGCCACGCTTCCTGACGATTTTCAAGGCGCTCTCCCCAACCATCCACCCGCTGGCGCTGTTCGGCAATAACAGCGGTGGGGGAAGAACGCCGCAGTGAACGTATTGAATCATCTAATAACTGCCGGTTTGAAGCGACAATACCGCTGGCAATACCCTGCAAGTTCCGGCGTGTTTGCGCCAGCGATATCTGTAGGGTTTCAATATCCGGCGTCAAAATTTCAGCGGCATTGCTAGGCGTTGCCGCGCGCATATCGGCGGCGAAATCTACCAGCGTGCTGTCGGTTTCATGGCCAACGCCGGTAATGGTGGGGATGCGGCTGGCGGCTACCGCGCGCACCACCCGTTCATCGTTAAAGGCCCAGAGGTCTTCAATGCTGCCGCCACCGCGACAGATCAGGATCACCTGAATATCATCACGGGCATTCAGCGCGGCCAATGCGCGCACGATGGCCGGCGGTGCGCTATCACCCTGCACCAGCGTTGGGGAAAGGATCACCGCGGCCAATGGGAAACGGCGGCGCAGCACTTTCAGCACATCCTGAAAAGCGGCGGCCTCTGGCGAGGTGACGACGCCGATGCGGGTGGGAAAGATGGGCAGATCGCGCTTATTTTCCTGATCGAACAGCCCTTCTTCGATTAGCTGCGCTTTGAGCAGCTCAAACTGACGGAATAAATCGCCCACGCCCAGCGGCTTGAGCCGATCTATGATGAAACTGATGTCTCCGCGCGGCGCATACAGCTCGATGGTGCCGCGGGCCTGCACATGATCGCCGACACGCGGGGTGAAGCCGCCATTACGCTGCACATTGGAGCGCCACATGGCACAGCGAACGGCGGCACCGGAATCTTTCAGCGTGAAATAGTAATGCCCGCTGCTGGCCTGTTTGAATTCAGAGACTTCGCCTTCTACTGTGGCGCCGATCAGCCGGTCATCGTTTAATACCGACTGGATCATCCGTGAAAATTCAGTAACGGTATAGGTGACGGGTGTATTAAACAGCAAAGGAAGCTGATCCATAGGACGCCTTCTCTATGATCGGGGCGAGCGAGATAAAGCCTTCGTTTGGGAAACACTATCGCGCCGCAGTTGGAACTCTTGCGCGAAGATTATACAATTGTGTTCTGATTGAAACAGCATATCTCAAGGAACTGGTCATGGCATTTTTGAATACGCAAGAGCGCACCGACCTGTTGAATGACCTGAAGAAGCGGAAATATGGCAGCGCCAAGCGTAAACTGCGG
>JACSRP010000208.1 GCA_014879665.1 Anaerolineae bacterium
CAACTGGTCTACCTGTGAAGCTCAAGCCCTTGCTTTAGTTCCTTAGCTATCCGAAACTCAGGTTAGTTACCCACCACCATTCCATCCGCTTCAAAATGCAGCGTCGCTAGATAATCAGCAAGCGTTTCGGCGCGGCGGATACGGCTTACACGGCCATCCATGCCCAGCAGCAGTTCCTGAGGCCGCAGCCTGCCGTTATAATTGAAGCCCATTGCGTGACCATGCGCGCCTGTATCCTGCACAATCAGTAGATCGCCTGTGTCAGTACGCGGCAGATCGCGCTGAATCGCAAATTTATCGTTGTTCTCGCAGAGCGCGCCGGTCACGTCCACCGTTTCCAGCGGCGAGGACTCTTTGCCCAACACTTCAATATGATGATAGGCGCCGTACATGCCGGGGCGCATCAGCGCTGACATGCTGGCATCTACGCCGATATACGTACGGTAGGTTTCCTTGCGATTGATGACTCGCGCCACCAGCGCGCCATGTGGGCCGGTCACATAACGCCCGCTTTCCATGTACAGCTTTGGCGCGGCGCCGTGCGTTCCGGCAAACGCCGCGAATCGCTCTCCGATATCGCGCCCCAGCGAGACAATATTCAGAGGCGCGTCTTGAGGCTTATAGGGAATGCCCAACCCACCGCCGATATTGATGAACTCGAAGGTGATATTAAGTGCCTGCGAAAGCCATGCGGCCAGTTCTAACAGCATTTCTGCTGTCTGCCCCATGTAGCGATAATCGCGTTCGTTGGAAACCAGCATGGTGTGCAGCCCGAAACGGCTTACGCCCATAGCTTGTGCAGCCCGATAGGCGCTCAAAATGTGATCGTGATCCACGCCAAATTTTGCTTCTTCAGGTTTGCCGATGATGGCATTGCCGGTGCGCCGCGCACCGGGGTTGTAGCGGAACGAGATCAAGTTTGGCACGGTGGACAAGTGCTGCAAATGCGAAATGTCGTCTAGATTGAGGATGCACCCGCCCTCAGCCGTCGCTATTGTAAATTCTTCAGGCGTGGTGTTGTTCGAGGTGAACATGATGTCTTGGCCGCGCGCGCCCACGCCCCGGCTCAAGGCCAGTTCAGGCATAGAACTGCAATCAAAGCCGAAGCCGCAGTCGCGCAGAATGGTAAGGATGTGGGGGTTGGGCAGCGCCTTGACCGCGAAATATTCGCGGAAGCCGGGCGACGAGGCGAAGGCCTGCTTCAGGGATGCTGCGGTTTCGCGGATGCCGGTTTCGTCGTAGATGTGAAATGGCGTGCCGAAATGTTCGGCAATATCAGGTAGATGCGGGAATAAACGCGCTTTGAAGGATGAGGACATGGGCATGGGGGAATCCTTTGCTAAGGCGGCTCGATTATAGCTGGACTGATAGGCCGCGGGGAAATACAAGTATTCGCAGCGCCCCAATCGGCTATAGTGTTAATAGGCATGCTTCTCTAGTAAAGATTGTTAAAAAAATGACTAATACGCCTTCCCGCACGCTGATTATTTTGAACCCACATGCAGCCGGTGGCCGCGCTGGCCGGATTTGGAAAGACCTTGAGCCGCTGCTGTGGCAGGAACTGGGCGAATTGATGGTGGCCGTCACCCAGCACCCGGCGGAAGTGGCCGAACATCTGGATAAAGCACATGCTGTTGGTATTCGCAGGGTGATTTCGATTGGTGGGGATGGCACTAATCATGCGCTGGTCAATGCGCTGGCGCGGCAGAACGAAACGCTTGCGCCTGAAGAACGCATGGTTTATGGCACGCTTCCGGTGGGCACCGGGCGCGATTGGGCGCGCGGCGCGGGCATTCCCACCCGCGATCTGAAACAGTCGGCAGAATGGATTGCGCGGGCACAGCCAAAGGCGCTGGATCTGGGGAAGATGGAAGCGGGGGAAGATGCCGAGTATTTTCTGAATATCGCCAGCGCCGGATTAGGCGGTGAGGTGGCGAAGCGGGTGAACCGGCAAAGCACGCGCCGCCCGTGGACATTTCTGGGCGCAACTGTGCAAACGATTTTGCAATATCGCCCCGGCCCGATGCGGGTAACACTGGATGGCGAAAGCTGGTATGACGGGCGCGCTTTCGCGCTGGTGGTCGCCAACGGCACAACGTTTGGGCATGGCATGAAGATTGCCCCGGATGCGCATCCTGACGATGGGCTGCTGGATGTGGTGCTGGTCAAAGATGCGTCCCGCGTCACTGTTCTGACTGCCCTG
>JACSRP010000173.1 GCA_014879665.1 Anaerolineae bacterium
TCCTGATGATGTGCATAGGCGGATTATAGGGGCGTCAATTTGTTGAAGGCAATAAGTCCATGAAGCCAGTTATTTCTGATGACCTTCATACCCACAGCGCTGGAAGGAAGGCGGCTAATGCAAGTGCGGAAATCCAGAGGATACAAAACCACTTCAACTGCTTTGGAAAATGTTCAGCTAGAAATATCAACCCGGCGATGATAATTGGTGTTGCGACGCGGTAGGCGGCTAACGGGTCCTCCCAGCTAACCCCCGGCATCACGAAGATGAAAGCAGAAGCCGCCAATACCAGCGAAGTAGATACTGACAAGATACGTTTTCGCCATAAGGTGATGATCGCTAACGTGAATAAAATAAGCGTAGGAATGACAATCCATAATCCGAGCATAATGAGTTCAACGGTGTCAATTCTGCCTACGAATATGCCACGCAGCGGAATGAACTCGAAGCGCGCGGCAGGATATTGGGTCGGCACATCCCCAAACATGAGCCGCAAAATGCCCCACCATACCATCAGTAATATGAAGGGAGCGCCGAAGATCAGTACAGACCAACCCCGCCGCTTTTGGGCGAAGGCGTGCAGCGCTAGCCCTGCTGCAATCACGAGTCCCAGTTCCTTAGTGATTGTTGACAGCATTAATAGAATGACCGTCGTTCTAAAATGCATCTTTTGATAGGAAAGAATGGCCCCAATCGCCAGCGTAAAGCAGAGAATCTCGGTGAGAGACAGTCGCAGCGCAAAGATTAGCCCGACCCATAAACCATAGGTTATGCCACCAAGAATCGCGGGTGTTCGAGGAAAGGTGGAAAGCAGGACGGCCATCAGCCCGGCGCCAATGCTCTGCGCCACAAGATTGATCAATAATAGTGACCATGGAACAAGGGCAGGCTGGCCGAATGCTAGCAAACGTCCGGCAAGCGGATACAGGATGCGCTGCAACCGGAAACTGGGGCCATCGAGAAGCGGCAAAGAGGCCGCGCCATCGCGGGCAATGTAATAGGCGAATTGACCATCATATCCAACGGTAAGGTTTGGATCGGGCACTTCAGCGGTACGATTCGTGAACAGTGTCCCTGTCACAGCAAATGCGACCGGATCGCCCTTGCGGGTTATCAATACCAGCGCACATAGAATGGCGCAAAATATAAATGTACAACTGGCAGCAATCATGAATTGACGTGAAGGCATGCTAATCCTAAGTTATCTGGTTTTGCATAGATAGCACTTTGTCCCTCACGCCGATTAGCCCCGTTTAAGTAACAAAAAGCCGGGTTGCGCCCGGCTTTTAACAACCTATTTTATTGTATACACACCATGTATTTAGAAGCGTTGATCTTAGCCCAGATAATCACGTAAGTTGTGGGCGAGACGCGGATGCCGCAGACGGCGTAAGGCTTCTTTCTCCAGTTGGCGAATACGCTCACGGCTTAGGCCGAATTTGTTCGCAATTTCTTCCAGTGTGTGCGGTTCGCCACCGCCAAGCCCGAAACGCAGGCGCAAGATATGGCTCTGACGCGGCGTTAGCTCGGAAAGCACATCTTCAATCGTCTCTTGAAGCAGGTGCTGGGTGGCTGATTCTACCGGGCTGGGCGAGTCCTGATCTTCGATGAAATCGCCAAATTCGCTGTCACCATCATCGCCAACGGGGCGTTCCAGCGCTATCGCATGCTGGCTGGCATCCATCATCCCGCGGATGGTTTCAGCGGGCAAGTCCATTTCTAAGGCAATTTCTTCGGGGTTTGGGCGGCGGCCAAGCGACTGTTCGAGATGCTGCGCGGTGCGGTACATCTGGCGAATGCGTTCGGTCATATGCAGCGGAATGCGGATCGTGCGGGTTTTCTGTGCCAGCGCCCGCGTAATTGCTTGACGGATCCACCATGTGGCATAAGTGCTGAACCGGTTGCCGCGCTTATAATCATATTTGTCTACCGCGCGCATCAAGCCAACATTGCCTTCTTGAATGAGATCCGGGAAGGGAAGCCCTTGCCCCATATAGCGTTTGGCGATACTCACCACCAACCGGGTGTTGGCGCGCCCAAGATGCTCGCGCGCAGCCTGCCCATCATAAATTAACTTTTCTAGATGGGTGATCCACACTTCACTATATTGGCCACGCGCACGAATCCGCTTGATGGTTTCGCGGGCGTGTTTGCCCATTTCAATGCGTTTGGCAAGTTCGATTTCTTCTTGCGCGGTTAGGAGGGGTTCCTGCGCCATTTGCCGGAAGTAGAGGCCAACCGGATCATCCGCCGAGACCGCGCTAATGTCGCCAAGATCGGTGACACCGGGGTCTTGCAGAATTTCCTCGGGTTCAAACTCCGGCTCGCTTTCCTCGACCAATACCATCCGGTCACTGGATTCAGCGTCTTGACGGAGTTCTATGCCCATTTCATCTAATTCAAGTAAAATTGTATCAATACTAACGCTGACTGCTAGTTCACCTATATTATCGAGTACTTCAAGGACATCTTCTATGGTGACGAAGCCGCACTGATCGGCCCGAATTAGGAGTTGCTGCAACACGACCATCCTCTTCCTCTTCAGTTAAGTAGGAATGGCACTTGCCATCGTCCGAAAGTGGTTTACACAAACAGACCTTGGATCATTCTAGCCTAGCAAACAGTATATATGTGAATTACAGCATGAGTTTCTTTGTGTCAGTGTAATGGTAGTTGTGGAAATTGTCTATCAGCAAAATCGGCTTCTAGATAGATTCTAACCTGACTGAAACAATTATGTTGCGCAATATCCAAAAAACCTGCAAACTAATAGAACGAGTAAGAAATTTCCCATAGAGGCAGGTTCTTTATGTCTACACGGCGCTTCACTGATGATCTCTCTGGCTCTGAGGGCTTTGACCTGCCGGACGACCCGGTTACCCCTGCATCAAGTGTTCCTACGCCGCCTGCTAAACCAGCGCCAACACCACGCACTGCGCAGCCTGCTGGCGAGCCTCCGCCAAGGCGGGCCGGTGGTGTTTCTTCGGCCAGCCCGCGGGGCGGGGCGCATTTGCCACGCACGCTTACTCAAGTGCTAAATGAGGCCAATGATCGGGTGGTGAAGGGCGATCTGATTGACTATGTGCCAATGCCCACCGGCTTTGATCCACTGGACGGCTTTATTGGCGGCGGCTTACGCAAAACTGAATTAGTGCTGCTTGGCGGCGCTCAGGGCGTAGGTAAAACGATTGCAACCCTGCAAATTGCCCGCAATATTGCCATGCGCCCGGATCAATATGTGTTTTACCTGTCTTATGAGCATCCTGAAACCCACCTGTTGCATCGCCTGTTCTGCCTCGAAAGTATCAATCCGCCTGAAGTCGATCTGAGCAGAGGGGTAAAGCTGCGCGATCTTTATCAAATTATCGTCGCCAATCGCGCGAAAGACTTCATGGGGAAAGAAGCTAGCATCGGAAGTTCGTTGCAGGGAATATTGCGAGATAACCCCAAGACCAGCGCCGGCTTGCAGCGGCTTGCGAAATACTCGGATCGTATGATATTGGTCAAGGCAAGCCCGGCGGTCACTACGCTGCGCGCAATCAAGGAGATGACGGCCCGGTTGTGTGATGCGACTGGCGGTAACGTCGTCGTATTTGTGGACTATTTGCAGAAGATCGCCGTATACCCTGAGCGCCCACGTGATGAAAATGACAAAGTGACGATTATTGTTGAAGGCCTCAAAGATATTGCAATGTCTCTGGATGTGCCGGTATGGTCAATCGTCGCCGCAGACCGCGAGGGGCTAAAGAGCAAGCGCGTTCACCTGTTCCACCTGCGCGGCAGCAGCGCCCTTGACTACGAGAGCGATATTGCAATCATCATGAATAATAAATATCAGATCATGTCCAAAGATCATGTCAGCTTTAACCCGTATGCCACCAAGCAGTTTCGGGACTGGGTGGTATTTACAATTGAGAAAAATCGCGCCGGGCGGGCGATGCAGGACATGGAGTTTCAGCTGCATGGTCAGCATTTCGCCTTTGATCCGCGAGGCCAGAAAGTGCAGCAGCAGTTGATTGATGACAAGGTGATTGAATCGTAATCTGGCTTTAGAGAGAAGCAATGTCAGCTTTAAGGGGGCAGCTGCTGCCCCCTTTTGATTTCAACAATCTAGAATGACATGTGGCCAAACAGCTTATACTTCAGCTTCTTCGCCCCGTATGTGAATATAGTTTAGCTTAGAAAGCTCGCGCACCTGCTGCTCGGCGTGATAGCTGCTGCGTACCAGCGGGCCGCTTTCTACCCACTTGAAGCCCATCGCAAGGCCAAGCTCTTTGAATCGGTCAAACTCTTCAGGAAAATAGAAACGGTCAATCGGCAGATGCTTCTTGCTCGGCTGCAAATATTGGCCGACAGTGAGGATGTCTACGCCCCGATCCGCCAGATCGTGCATCACTTCAACAACTTCATCGAAAGTTTCGCCCAATCCAACCATGATCCCGCTCTTGGTGAGCACCATCGGGTCAAGTTTCTTAGCATTTTCCAGCGTCGCCATCGCCCATTCATAATGATCTTGCGGCTGCACTTTTTTGAACAAGCGCGGCACTGTTTCTACGTTGTGATTGAGAATTTCGGGCTGCGCATCCATGACGATCTTGAGGGCAGCGACACTTGCTTTGAAATCTGGAATGAGCACTTCAATGCTGCATCCCGGCTGTACTTTTCGAACGCGGCGGATGACCATGGCGAAAATTGGCGCTCCGCCATCGGCGCGTTCGTCACGGTTTACACTGGTAATCACGACATGCTTCAAATTCATAGCGCGCACAGCTTCAGCGATACGATTTGGCTCTGCCCAGTCTAATGGGGAAGGGCGGCCAGTCTTAATATCGCAGAAGCCGCAGGAACGGGTACAGGTATCGCCCATCATCAGAAATGTGGCGGTACCGCGCCCCCAGCAGTCGCCCATATTCGGGCACTGCGCTTCTTCGCACACCGTGTGCAGTTGTTTAGACCGCATTAAGCCCTGAAGCTGATCGAAGGTTTCGCCATATGGCGCGCGCACTTTGATCCACGGAGGGCGGCGGCGCGGATGGTTCGGGTCGGGCTGCCAGTCCTTTGTAGGCTCTGCCGACGGAATGTCGGATGGATGAATGATGTCAGTCACAAAAAACTCCAAACTAAACGCTGGAATGATACGCTTTCGATCTTTGACGGGGCTAGCCCCATTGAGCTTACGCTGGCGCTAATCCCCATGCTAATACATTAGGCTGGCCTAAGGCCGGATAAACCCCATCGCTTAATGCAGTGAAGATGCCCGTTTCAACGTCTAAGGCTAAGAGCAAATATCCCTCTTCTTCGTCGTGCGAGGCCCCTGCAAAGGCGATATGGGTGCCCTCTGGTGACCAGCGCAGGCGTGGCGGGTTCGGGGTGTGCTCGGTAGTGGTATAGCCACAATAAGACGTTACAGCACCGCTGGCGCGATCCAGAACATGAATAATGGAGCCACCCAATGTGCGGGACGGATCGGCAGCATCAATGCCCGTTACCCAGAAAGCAATCTTTGAACCATCGGGCGACCAGCTCAATTCACCGGGGGAGAGGCCGTTGATCCGTATCGCACCGTATAGATCGCTGAGCATTGTCCACTGCTGCGGAGAATCGCTTCCGGGCTGTATGCCAAATATTTCGCTGCCAGCAAGCGCCGCATCTTCATTATAGATCGGCGCGATATAGGCCAGATATTCGCCATCGGGCGACCACGCGGCGGCGCTAAAATAGTCAATTTCGTTTCCGAGGGAAATCTGCCCGGAAAGCGCTTGCTGCGGATCAGTCGTCCCCAGATCAACGAGAAAACGCTCAAACTGATTGCCATTTGGCGCAACCCGTACTGCCCATCTTCCGCCCGGTTGGATCGATTCAACGCTGTTCGCGGGCAGATATTCACGGGTATTGCTACCCTCAGGTACTAAAAAAGCATTATGCCCCGGCGTCCAAACGAGAAAAGTGTTTGGCGACCACCACTCAATATCAGAAGCGTTCGTTGAAATAAGCGAGCGCTGTGTGCCGGTCAAGCGCATCCGGTTCACGGCATAGGTGGCACTGTTCAAATAAGTGAGCCATTGCGAATCTGGCGAAAGATTGCAATTGCCATCACACGGGCGAGTTTCTGGTAATGGATAGCGCCTGCGCGTGTCAATTTCATAAACCCAGATGGCAGTACGGTCAAACGCGGTCAGGATGATTCCACCGGGTTCAAAGGTGGCCCCGCGTGGCTCAATCACTGTAGAGGGGCAAATGCGTATGACTTCATCCTGTGCCGATACTGCTGGCGCTGCGAGTATTAGCAATGTGAAGGCAAAGAGTGGCAGTAAGGCGAGATTACGCCTTGAGAATGTGAGTAGATGTTTGCAGATTCTCAATCAACGACCTTAAACGGAGCGGGCAGACAACTTAAATGGATTATACGAATACGGCAGCACAAACGCTAACTGCGCGAGTCGTATGAAAAGAATATAAAAGTAGAGAAAATTCGCACAAATTTCGTAAATATCTCGAACATTTTTGCATATTCGCGTGTTATACTCTCTGAAAATTAGAAGCGTTTGAGGTAGAAGCCGATGTCCAACCGGCTCGATTGTTATGTTAACAGAGATGCACAGCGGGAAGAGGCCGAGAATTCATCTCGTGCTTTTGAACTGCGTGAGGCCGTTTCAGATGAACAACTGTATTCAGAAGATCGCGCTGTAAGGCTGTCGGTTGAACAGCCATCTCCGCGCCCACCTCGCTCTGAAACTGGCGTGATTGAGGCGATACAAGTGCCTGTTGAAGATGCTGAACATAATGACGCGCAGGACGCATCGCGCACCACCGCTGAGACGCACCCGGTGACCATGCCCGAACGCGCAAAGATCGACAATACCGCAACGGCCTTAATTATTGAGGATACGCCCGATCTGGCGGATCTTCTGGAAGTAACGATGAAACGGCTGGGTCTGAGCGTGACAGTTGCCCGCCGCGGCAGCCACGCGCTTCATCATATTGAAACTGCGATGCCCGATGTGGTTTTGCTAGATATCCATTTGCCAGATATGACCGGCTGGCAAGTGCTGGAATCGCTCAAGCAGAAACGTTCTCAACCCGGCGTAAAGAATCCGGCGATTATTGTGATCACCGCTTACGGCGATCCGGCAAATCGTCTCGTGGGAAAACTGCAAGGCGTGCACCAGTATCTTGTGAAGCCGTTGAAACCGGAAGAGGTCGAAGAGGTGGTGCAGCGGGCGCTTGGCGCTGTGCGTTAATGACCGTCGAAACTGGATTAAAAAACCGGAACCGTCGCAGAGGGTGGATAATACTGTCAACCTTTGCGGCGGTTTTGCTTTACCTGCTGCTGATGATTTTTCTGCTTAGGCCGATCATCGAAATACCGGTATCCTATCAAATTCCTGAAAGACAAACTGGCAGGCCGGTACAGGCGCTTTATCAACTCGAAAGCGTGGCGCAGGCATCTGGTGGTTGGTCGCCAGAGTGGTCATGGTTAGCAGGTGATTTATGGAAAGAGGCGGGGCAGCCCCGGTTTGCGCTGCCATACTGGTTAGCCGCTGCGGAGAAGATTGATGATGCGTCGCTGTGGGAAAACATCGCGCAAGCAGGGATAGATGCTGCCGACTGGTCAGTGGCTGTAAACGCATGGAATCGCGCAGTTCAGTTAGAACCGGAGAATACGGCGGCGCAATTTCAGCGTGGGCTGTTGATGGCAGCGATTGATCCTGAAGCGGCGTTGGACTCTCTCATTTATGCTAGGCAAGAAACGGCCTATCAGGAATTGAGCGATGCGCTGCGTTCCGCGGTGACCGGTGCGGAAGACGATCTTCATCGCCGTACACGGATTGCATTGGTCTTCGTTGAGCGCGATATGTGGCGTTATGCGCATCTCGCCTTTGAGCAAATGATGATGAACGATTCAGATACGCCGCTGGTTGAAGCCTATTATGGCCTAGCAGCGGATCGAATCGGGGGTGATGGCACGGCTTTTATTCATTCGGCAGTACAGCGCGCCCCGAATAATCCGCAGGTTCGCCTGCTTGAAGGCCTGCATTTGCGCGCGCGAAGAGATGATGCTGGTAGTATTGCTGCATTTACTGCGGCGGCGGCGCTAGATCCTGCAAGCCCAGCGCTGCTGGCGGAACTGGGGATGGCCTATCAACTGTCGGGGAATTTCATCGCCGCCCGTCATTGGTATGAGCAGGCCGCTGCCCTTTCTAACAATGCCGAACCTTTCACCCGCCTGCTGCAAACGCTAAATACTGATGAACAACAGATTTTGAACGAACTTGGACTTGGTGCAGATGGCCTCCAACCTACCACTAGCCCTGAAACAACTGCTGATCCGGCTTAGTCCCTACGGAGTCGTTCGGCCTGAACAACCCCTTCTTCAATTAGAATCGCGCCGGATTCCGTGGGGGCGCAGCCTGAACCACTTTGTAAACAGGACGGTGTTCTGGCTTTTAGCGACGAGTATCACCATCGTAGCGGCGTGGATAGCCATCGCGATACTGCCGCTGTTCATAGCTCCCGATACAGCTTACAGGGGTGCGCTGCTCCTCAACCAGCGAACATCAGTATTCGTATCTGTGGGCGTATTAGTGTTCATCTTCCTGTCGCTGGTGCTGGATGTGACCAGTATTCGCAGTGCGCTTGGCAGCATCAATTCAGATCTAAGGAATGGGCGAATGGATATGCTTCGCCTGACCAATATGCGTGAGGGACAGTTCATCCTTGCAAAGTATGGCGTGGCCCAGTTACATGCATGGCGTATGACCGCCATCCTTGTTGGCGCGCGATTAGGATTGATGCTCGTTCTGGTCGTATGGTTCTGGCTGTATATCCTATTTGACATGCGCATTGATACCACTTCAATGATCTATACCTTGCCATCAAGATCAGCGATTGAAGGGATTCTTGCCAGCGATCCACTCGTTTTCGTGATCGGGTTTTCGATTACGCTTAGCGCGGTGCTGGCATTTATTGCCACCTTTGTGCTGGAGCCGATCTGGAGGATGCGCGGGTTGACGGCTGTCAGTATGGCTGTTTCCGCGCGTGTTAGCGATCATAGTATGGCGGTCATCAGCGGCGGCGCTGTTCTATTGGCGCTGTGGTTTAGCCAGATCGCTATTCTGCTCGGTGTAACAATTTTTGCGTTTATCATCAGTCCGTTCGGGATCTTTGTGCTGCCCTTCGTATATTTTGCCTGCATCTTTCTGGCTTATATGGCGTTTTTCGCGCTTGTTAAAACGGTATCATTACGGGTCGTTGCCCGTAAAATGGCGGCGCTCGCAAATTAGCGTTTCCCGTTGCGTTTTACGACACCCCGCATGCATGATAAAATTACCACTCTCAGCAAAAGAGGATTTGGCTTGAAACAGGTTTTTACTATTGTGCTGCTCGCCGTGGTGCTAGGCGGCTTGATCTTCATTAATCGCGCCCTTGCCGGGCGGCATTTTGTCGTATCGGGCGCGCCCGGGGAACTGATCTTTGCTGAAAGCTTTGACCAGCCTGATAACTGGGGACTCTATGATGATGGGCAGCTTTCTGCAGAAGCTGTAGATGGCACATTGCGGATGAGCGTAAATGCGGTGAATTCAGGGGCGTTTTCTAGCGCAGCGGCGCATTTTGGGGATCTCGATTTGCGCGTGGACGCCGCTGCCGTAGATGGCCCGATTGATAACGCTTTCGGCCTCATCTTCGGCCTGCAAAATCAGGATAATAACCGGATTAGCGACGACAGCTATTTTCTATTTCAAATATCCAGTGATGGCTATTATAGGATGACCCGCACTGATTCCGGGCAGGAACGCATCCTTAGTAATTGGATACAATCAGAATTTGTGCATTCAGAAATTGGGGCGGCAAATAGACTTCGCGTTACTGCTCACAATGGCCTGCTCCAATTCTACGTCAACGATCAGCTTATGCAGCTTTGCATTCCCGATGACCCTGCCGGCATCAGTACCTATTACCCTTCGCTCGGGTGTGTAGATGGGCAGATGTTTGATGGGTTGGAAGGAAGCAGCTATACCGGGGGGCGAGTCGGGGTTGTGGCACAGTCTACAGCCGCAGGCGGCTCCGGCGTTACGGTTGACTTTAATAATCTGGTCGTTTTTGTGCCAAAGGTCGCTTCATGAAAGTACATCTTCGCACATTGGGCTGCCGCCTGAATCAGAGCGAGATTGAAACGATGGGGCGTCAGTTCGTGATCGCTGGTCATGAAGTTGTGGAATCACCAGAACAGGCAGATCGCATTATTGTCAATACCTGTGCGGTGACGCAGGATGCTGCGCACACGAGCCGCAAATTAGTTCGCCAGATGCATCACGCCAGCCCTCAGGCGGCAATTACCGTCACGGGCTGCTATTCGCAAATTGCGCCGGACGCGATCACCGTTCTTCCCGGCGTAGAGTCCGTTGTCTCCAATCAAGACAAAGATGGGCTAGTCGCACATTTGACGGATAAGCCGGTTGAATTTTTTGATCGTGAGCCGGTTGAGCGGGATGCGCTGCATTGGATTGGCCGTACCCGTGCTTTCGTTAAAGCACAAGATGGTTGTGATAACGCCTGTACTTTTTGCGTGACCACGGTTGCGCGTGGGGAAGGGCGCAGCCGAACAATCAATCACGTGCTCTGCGAAATCCGCAGCTTGCTTGCGATGGGCTATAAAGAAATTGTGCTCACCGGCGTACACCTCGGCAGCTATGGACATGATTTTGGTGATAAACAGGGGCTGTTTCATCTGGTTAAGGCCATATTAGATCAGACTGATGCGCCACGGGTGCGATTGTCCTCGCTGGAACCGTGGGATTTGGATAGGGATTTCTTCACGCTGTGGCAGGATTGCCGCCTTTGCCCGCATTTACATCTGCCGCTGCAAAGTGGCTGTGATTCGACATTAAGGCGGATGGCGCGGCGTACAAATCAGCGCCAGTTCCGCGAATTAGTGCGTCTTGCGCGGGAGGCATCTGAGAATCCGTGCATTACAACAGATATAATTGCGGGGTTTCCGGGCGAAAGCGATGCTGAATTTGAAGAAAGCATCGCCTTTGTCAAGTCGCTTGACTTTGCCGGGATGCACGTCTTCCGGTACAGTCGCCGCCCCGGTACAGCCGCTGCCCGGATGCGCGGGCATGTTGATGAGGCTGTCAAGAAAGCACGCAGTGCACGCTATCTCGCTTTAGCACAGGCGCGAGAAGCCGCTTATGCCCGGGACTTTGCCGGTCAGACGCTAGAGGTTCTCTGGGAACATATCTCCGGGGCGACGGAAGCTGGATTTATTAACGTTGGTTACACGGGTAATTATATTCGAGTGGCCTGTATTCATCCCCGCCCCTTGACCAATGAGCTTTTGCCCGTGCGATTAGATAATTGGAATACTGACAAACAATATATGCTGGGAACACCGGCATTCGATGATCAATTGAATTGAGGAACAAGATGGAAGATCCACGTATAGAGATGCAGGCGGCGCTTAAACAGGCAATGATAAACAAAGAAGCGATGCGTCGTGACGTGCTGCGCATGACCATCAGCGCGTTTAAACAGGTCGAAATTGATGAGAGGCGCGAACTTTCTGCTGATGATGCGGTGGTGATTCTACAGCGTGAAGTGAAGAAACGCCGCGAAAGCGTGGATGAGGCGATTAAGGCAGGCCGCCCGGATATTGCCGATGATGAAGCAGCAGAGGTTGCCATACTGGAAGCATTCTTGCCTGAGCAGATGAGCCGTGAAGAAATTGCCGCGTTGGTACAGGCCGCAATTGCTGAAACTGGCGCGCAGTCGGCCAAAGAGATGGGCAAGGTGATGAGCGTGCTGATGCCGAAGGTGAAGGGTAAAGCTGACGGGAAATTAGTCAATGAGGTTGTGCGGTCATTGCTTTTATAAAGACGACGATATAGGCGCATTTGGATGACTGAACGCAGTTCATCACGCACGGCGCGGCCAAGTTTTTGGCCGAGATTCCGGGATGCTGAACAACGACATGCGGCGATGCTCATTGTATCTGCCGTCGTCTTTATCGTTGTACTTACACTCGCGCTCACGCTAAGCAGCTTCGCCTATGTGGGCAGCGAGCGGCTGCGCGTTGGTGATATTGCATCCCGCGATATCCTGTCTCCTGCTGCCGAATCATACACCAGCGAGATCCTCACTGAATCGCGGCGGCAATTAGCCGGGGATTCGGCGAGCAGTATTTATTTCCCGCCTAACCCTGATATCGCCCGCGCGCAAAACGCGCTTTTGCAGGAGGTGATTTCTGAAATCACCGAAATTCGGGCTGATGAGACGCTTTCTGAAGACGAGAAACTGGCGGAGTTAGGCGTTGTCGGCACGGTTGAATTAAGCGATGAAGAGGCCGGCATTATCCTTGACATGGAGGATTCTGTCTGGCAAGCGGTTTCTGCCGAGGCCAGCAACGTACTTGAGCGGGTCATGCGGGAGTCTATACGCGAAGGGGATTTAGCTTCCGTTCGTGATGGGCTGGCGATGCAAGTCTCGGTACGCTTTAACGCCACCAATGCCGCAGTGGTGACCGGGTTGGCCCAAGATTTAGTGCGCCCGAACCGGCTTTTGAATCAGGCCGCAACTGAAGAAGCCCGGCAGAACGCCATTGATGCGATACAGCCGGAAGTTCGCAGCTTTGAACAGGGGCAGGTGGTT
>JACSRP010000109.1 GCA_014879665.1 Anaerolineae bacterium
CGATCAACTGGTCTACCTGTGAAGCTCAAGCCCTTGCTTTAGTTCCTTAGCTATCCGAAACTCAGGTTATCTTAACGGCAGCACTTCGCGGGGTTTTGCGCCTTCCACAGGTGGGCCGACGATGCCTCGTTCTTCCAGCACATCCATCAGGCGCGCCGCACGGGTATAGCCGATACGGAAGCGGCGCTGCAACAGCGATACAGAGGCTTTATTCTGGCGGCGAACCAGATCTACTGCCTGTTCGTATAATTCATCATCGTCATTGCCAGACTCATCATCGTCATTATCATCATGTCCGAAAACCGAATTACCCGTAGGCGATCGGTTATCCCACACGCCACCTGAGCCTGATGATTTCATTTTGCTGCCGTTGTCTTTGCCTTCTCTGGCGCTCATTTCGTCCAGCGCAAACTGCGAAATTAACGGCTTACCCGCCTGTGCCATGTCAGCATCAGACATCTGATTGCGCCAGAAGCGGGTCATATTGTTGATTTCAGTATCGGAAACATACACGCCCTGCAAACGCACTGGCGCAGGCGCATCGCCGCTCATATAGAGCATATCGCCACGCCCCAACAGCCTTTCAGCACCGGGCTGATCAAGGATAACGCGGCTGTCTACGCCGCCAGCCACCGCGAAGGCAATACGCGCCGGGAAGTTGGCTTTGATTAACCCCGTCACTACGTCCACTGAAGGGCGCTGGGTGGCAATGACCAGATGGATGCCAGTAGCACGCGCCAGCGCCGCCAGACGAGTGATCACCTTTTCGGTTTCGTCCGGCGCTAACATCATCAGGTCAGCCAATTCGTCAATGATGACCACAATATAGGGCATCACGGGGTCGCCAGAAGGCAGATGCTTGTTGTAATCCTCAATATTGCGGGCTGAAGCCAGCGCAAAGCGACGATAACGCTCGTCCATCTCGCGCGTGACCCACTTCAAGACGCTAACAATGCGCTCTAACTCAACCACAACCGGCGCAACCAGATGCGGAATACCGTTATAACCGGTTAGTTCTACGCGCTTAGGGTCAACCATGATCAATTTGACGCGATCCGGGGAATTCCGCAGCAGAAGGCTGGCAATAATCGTGTTCACACATACGGATTTACCCGACCCGGTGGTGCCTGCAATCAGCAGGTGCGGCATCGAGGCGAGGTCAGCCGCGACTGGCGTACCGTCTACGCCCTGCCCCAAAGCAATGGCCAGCGGAGACTGGATTTTGCGAAACTCCGCAGACTCCATCACATCGCGCAGCTTAACCACCGCCGGTTTCTCGTTTGGCACTTCAATGCCCACATAGCCCTTACCCGGCACCGGCGCTTCAATACGAATTGACTTCGCGCCAAGCGTAAGCTGCAAATCTTTGTCGAGCGCGGCAATTGCACTCACTTTCACCCGCGCCTTCTTGCCGCCGCGCCCTTCCACATAATCTGGCTCTACGCCAAACTGGGTGATCACGGGGCCGGTGCGAACTTCAACTACTCGACCCGGCGCGCCAAAGCTGGACAGAGTTTCCTCAATGGTTTTTGCGCGGCGAACTAGCGCCGTTTTATCTAATTCCTGATCCATCCCTGATGACAGCAGTTCTGCGATGACCGGAACGCGGAATTCTTTGCGCGTTTTCGATACCGTGCGCGGCGGTTCGGCGGCAGGCGCAGCAGCGGGTTTTGGAGGCGGCGCGGATGGCTGCGCCGGTGGTTGTGCCGAATGTGTAGACGCCGGTGGCGGTTGTTTATCGTCCGCCTGAGGGGTTGGATAAGGGCGCGGCGAACTGCCGGGCATTGGCCGACTGGTCGCCATTGTCCCATCAGGATCGCGAATGCCATCATCAGGCTTGCCAAATGCCGCAGATGGGGCGCGGCGTTCTGGCCCGGGCAGCACAACAGCAGGCGGACGCTCTAGAACAACTTCATCATCGGGCTGAATGGGCTTATTCACGGCAGCACCGACAGCGCCAGCAGCGACTACACCAGCGGCCTTGAATATATTCGTGCCGCCCTTCTCTTCAGTTTTATCTTTCGTTTGCCCGTCAGCCTGCGGCGCAGACGTGGATTCCGCGGCGGGTTTTTGTGATGTAGCGGCCTGCATGTTTCGTAACGCCTGAAGCCGCGTTTGCAGATCAGGGATAGACTCTTCCTGTGAATTTATGGCCCCGGAAGAACTTTCTGAAGAGCGCGGCGCTGGCGTTAGTGCTGCTGGCTCATGATTATTAGCTGGAGGCACCAGAGATGGCCGGCTCGTTTCTGGAGGCGAACCAGTGATTTTAGGTTTCGCGGGCGGCAGCCTCGACCAATCATCAGGTGTTTCGTTCTCTGCCGCGCCGCTAATCTCGTCTTCGTCATCCTCATCATACACATTTTGGGATCGGAACGGATTGCGCGAGGCGTCGGCTGCGGGGCGCACTGGCTGCATCGGCGTCGCTGGTCTATTACCCATTGACGCTGGCCCGCTGCCCGCTGATTTTTCATGAACCGCCGATTCGCCGGTCTTATTTTGATCTGATGATGTCGCAGCAGGCGCGCTCTGCGCTGCTGGCTGACCATTTGAAAGCGCGCTGGCAGGCCGCAGCGGATCGCTTCCGGCAGGTGGCACAGGCAATTTCGGCGATTCCGGTCTGGCTGAAGGATTCGATTGTACAGGCGAAAGCGGTGACTCCGGCTTAGCAAATGGGCGCTCCCCCGGTTGATTACCCGCCACTAATGCAGGTGGACGTTCGCCCGGCGCTGCAGCAGATGGGCTGCGCGCCAGATCTCCTAAACGCGCAGGGGACGCTTCATGTGGCTTTTCTGGCGCAATTGGCGCAATTGGCGCATCTGCTGCAACGCTGCTGGCAGTAGGCGTATCCGGCTTATTCTCAGGTTTAGCAGGATCAGCGGACTTATCAACGGATTTTTCGCCGGTATCCGTCACGGGTTTGGCGTTACGGCTGAACAATCGCCCACCTATTCCACCAAAACGGCTATTTTCCGCTTTCGCCCCGTCATCATCTTTTGTCGCTGTCTCGCTGTCCGGCGTAAGCGCATCGGCGGTCACTTTGGCAGCAGCAACAGCCGCTCCCACCGTTACCGTTCCGAGGATCGGGGCGGCGCTGCGAATGCGCCCGAACAGCCCCGTTTTTGCTGGCTCTTCTTTAGCCGCGGCCTTTTCCGGGGCGGCGCTTACGCCTGAAGCAGATGCAGGCGCCGAGGCTGCCGCTCTCTCAGGCGGGCCAACGGTTACAAGTTCAGCGGCCTCCGCATTGATTGGCGTCTTGAAAGTACGTCCGCCCATCGTGATCGGAATACTGCGTTCTTCGGTCCTGCTCAAATCCATAGGCTGCTGCACAGTACCCGCGGGAAGCGCCGGAGAAGCCCCGGCAGCAGGCATTGGCAGGGCTTCTACTTCAGGGCGGCTGATAGTAACGTTACTTCCAGCGTTCGCCGTAACGGCGAGCGCCGCTACTTTTTCAGCCCGCTGCGCGCGGACTCGCACTGAACGGCGATGAAACGCATCACGCATATTGCGCCAATTGCCGATCAGAATAGCGATGACTTCCTGCGCGCTGATGCTAAAGGTGATCATCAGCGCAATGAGCAGCACACCAACGAGCAGCACAAAGCCCGCCAGTTCGCTGAAATTACTGACCAACTGGTAATAAATTTCACCGCCAAAACGCCCGCCACCCCGCCCAAATTCTGACGATAAGGGAAGCAAGACGTTGCGCAGCGCCGCCATATAATCGGTGTAGGATTGGTTTTCGCCGGGCGGATAACTGAGCGCATCGAAAAACTGCATCGCTGCCAGAATGCATAGGAAAAGCAAGATCAGCCCGATGATACGTGTGATATCAACTGAAGGTGTTTCCTGCCCTACGCGCAGGGTGATCAACCAGATACCAATTGGAATCATGGCGATGGGTATGGCAACTGCCCCCCAGCCAAACAACCGTGAGACAAAACTGTTTACGTTATCAATCAGCGATCCCGGAGATGGCGATAAGCTGGCAAGCAGCATCACCCCGCCAATGAAGGCGATAGCCATGCCGATAATTTCAAGCGTCTTATCGGCGCCCAAACTTATCGGGCGAACTTCAATGGTACGGCCTTCACGCGCTGCGCGGGCATTCTTAGAAGTTTGCTTCTTTTGAGAGAAGGGCATCAACCCGCGGAAACGCCCGAGGACGCCGCCACCGCCGTCTGCCTTCTTTGTGCCGCCAGCTTTTGCAGGCGCTGAACTTCCGGGCTTTGTGCCCGTTCCTGAATAGCTGGACGACGAGCCTAAACCGCTTGAACCACCCGATCCACCACTGTTAAAAGGGCGATTGCTTGAGGAAGCACCACTGCCACCAAACGAACTGCTGCTGCTTCCGTACGGACTGCTTCCCGATGAAGGCGGTTTTGGCGCGGCTTTATTATCGGCTTTTTGACCGTCTTTCTTGCCGCCAAACAAGCCGCCAATTTTGCCCAGGGGGCCGCCACCGCCGCCTTTATCGTCTTTCTTAGCGGCAGGCTGGCCGGATGCAGCGGGACGCGAACCGGAAGAGGATGCAGCAGCGTTCTTATCGCCACCCTTATTGAACAGACCACCAAGGCCGCCGCCCTTATTTTTATCATCAGGTTTGGCCGGAGCTTTATTATCGTCGCGCCCTAATCCAAAACCACCCTGTGAAGAGCGTGATCCTTCATCTTTCTTCGCCGGCGATGAAGCTGAGGAATGTGATGAGGATGAAGATGCGCTGCTGCCACCGCCGCTAAATGGGGCGGGGCTACCGCCGGGCGTGGGTGGGCGCGCGCCTGTGGAATATGGTGCTGATCCTGAACTAGAACTGCCTCCCGGCGCCGCCGGTCGCGATCCACCTGAAAATGGACTGCTGGAACTGCTAGAAGGCGCGCTGCCCTGCGGGCGTGTTGTTGAGCCGGGAGATGATGGGGCGTTAGGCGGCGTGGAAGAACCGGGACGCTGGAAGGGCTGCACGCCGCCCGCTGAAGGCGCGCTGCCCTGTGGGCGCGCTGCCGGATTAGATGGCGGGGTATTAGGCGAGCGAATAGGACTGGGAACGCTGCCGCCAGGTGTAGGGGGACGTTGAGCGGGCGCGGGAATCCCCGCACCGCCTACACGGGCAGATGGCGCAGATGAAGATTTGGACTGAAAACGATCTTCATCGTCATCATCAAAACCCTCGAAGTCACCCTTGAACTCGTCATCCTGTTCTTCATCGTCAAAAGGACGTGATGACATTAGTTCCCCTTAATGCTGCTTAAACGGACAATCCATATCATAACATCATTTTACTCAGAATCGCATAAGAATAGCACAAAAGTTCTATTGATATTCGTAACAAAGAGTTAATCTGGTAGTGCAGGCCACAAATGGGGCGGCTATAATCCGCGCTATGATGACTAAACACGCCACTTCCACTAAAGTCGCTCTCGCCTTATTGCTGCTATGCGCGCTGCTTACTGCATGCGATCCATTGGCGCCGTTTCCAACGCCAACGGCTGCGGTGATGATCGTCACGCCAGAGAATACCGCAACATTCACGCCAACTATCACGCCAATTCCTTCCGAAACGCCAACGCCTTCGCCGACGGATACCCCCGCGCCAACGTCAACGCCCGATCCCTGCTTACAGGCGGGCGGCACAATTATTCCTTTTGATGAGTTTCACAGCGAAATTGCCGGGGAAAACCTACGCTACCGCGTGTACGTGCCGCCCTGCTATCTTGAATCTCAGAGACGCTTCCCATACGCAGTTTTACTACACGGGCTGCGACAGGATGAGACCGAATGGGAGACTATCGGCGTAATTCAAGCTCTGGAACAGGGGATACGTTTAGGCGCGGTTGGCCCGATGATTCTAGTGATGCCCTATACCGGGCGGATTGGCGCAGCAGACCAATTTTATCCCGATCCGTCGCTTGAGCAGGCGATTCTAGAAGAACTGCTCCCCGCGATTGAACGCGATTTCTGCACATGGAATGATCGCAATTATCGGGCGATTGGCGGCATTTCGCGGGGCGGTTTCTGGGCTTACTCGATTGCAATGCGCCACCCGGATGTATTTGGCCGCGCAGGGGGTCACAGCGCCGAACTGGCCGCGATCAATGCGCCAAATGCAGTCAGCCCATTAGCGTTAGCTAGCAACGATGCTTTCTTGCCGGACGTTGACCTGGAGATGTATCTGGATAATGCTTCGGCTGATCCAGCCGGCGAATCATTGGAATTATTCTCAAGTCGCCTGGCCGCGCGTGGCATTTCACACGAATACACGATCTATCCAACCGGCGGTCACGACGAAGATTACTGGTCTTCACACATTTCTGAATACGTCTCGTTCTATGGAGAAGGTTGGCCGCGAAGCTTCCCGGATTTACCAAGCTGCCTTGAACCCAGCCCATAAAGCGAGAGCCTAAGTTTCGCCATGCCTACACCATTTACCCATCTGGCATACGCCCAGCGTTTGCTTACAGATGACGAATTACCAGAAAACGCCCGGCAATTGTTGCAAAGCCAGCGGCCGGCATTCCTGCTAGGCAGCATCGCTGCCGATGCACAAACGGTTCACCAGCTAAACCGTGAAATCACCCACTTCTACAACTATGATCAGCCGCTGGAAGTGCCACCATACCAGATTATGTTGAGGCAGTTTCCGGAACTTGCCCTACCCGTAACGCTTTCGCAGCGGGCGTTCATTGCAGGGTATGTATTTCACCTCAGCATTGACGAAATCTGGTCTGTGGAGATGATTCATCCCTATTTTGTTATGCAGGAATGGGGGACAAAACTGGAACGATTCCTCGCGCTGCAACTGCTGCTGATCACGATGGATGAGCGGGATCGAGAATCACTTTTGACGGTGACGATAGGGGAATTAACAGAGGCACAACCATCGCGATGGCTGCCATTCATAGCTGATGATCTACTGGTAAAATGGCGAGACCTGATTACGCTTCAACTGCTGCCGGGCGGGCACAGTCAAACGCTAGAAATCGTTTGCGAACGCGCGCCAACTACCTTGCAACTGACACCGGGGCGACTGCGTGATATGCTCGATTCGCCGGTCACTATGGAGCAAAAATTAGAGTCGCATGTGCCGCAGAGCGCCGTATTAAGCATCGAAACGCAGATGTACCAACAGTCCCGCGAGCGCTTAATTGCGATGCTTGGTTAAGAACGAGCTACCCTAAATAGGCGCGCACAACCGATTCATCTTCGCGCATTTCTGCCGCCGGACCTTCGCTCACGATTTGCCCGCGCTCAAGAACATAAGCGTAATCCGCAATTTGCAGCGCCTTCCGGGCATTTTGCTCGACCAGCAAAATGGGAATACCCTGCTCTTTAATCGACTCAATAATACGAAACACTTCGTTCACCAGCAGCGGCGCTAGCCCCATGCTCGGCTCATCCAGCATGAGCAGTTTGGGGCGTGCCATCATGGCCCTGCCAACGGCTAACATTTGCTGCTCACCGCCGCTTAGCAGCCCTGCATTCTGGGTGCGTCGTTCATTCAAGCGCCCAAAACGCTGAAAAATTACGTCAAGATCGGCATTAATTTGCGAATCATTACGCAGGGTAGCGCCCATCAGCAGGTTATCCATCACGCTCATGGTGGCGATGACCTGCCGCCCCTCTGGCACCTGCACCAGACCAAGCGCGGTCACGCGATCTGCGCGCAGCCCGGCAATATTACGCCCGGCAAAAGTGATGCTGCCCTGTGTAGGCTTAATCAGGCCGCTCAACGTATTCAGGGTGGTACTTTTGCCAGCACCATTCGCCCCGATCAGGGCAACCACCTGCCCTTCATAGACATTGAAGGATATGCCGCGCAGCGCTTTAATGGCGCCATAGCCGCTATGTAAATTCTTGACCTCAAGCAGAGGCTGCTGTGCGGCCATGTTCATCCTCATCTTCGCCAAGGTAGGCTTCAATCACCAGGGGGTTCTGCTTGATCTCATCCGGCGTGCCATGCGCAATGATCTGGCCGAAATTCAGCACATAGATTTCGTCGCAAACCTGATGAATGAGCGACATATCGTGTTCAATGACCAGCACGGTCAGCCCCCGATCCCGTTCGTGCAGTATTTGTTCGCCCAGCGCGCGGGTTTCAATCGGATTCATGCCCGCTGTTGGCTCATCCAACAGCAGCAGCATAGGGTTCGTAGAAAGCGCGCGAGCCATCTCCAACCGGCGCTGATCGCCATAGGGAAGTGCTGAAGCGCGGCTATTTGCAAGGTTGCCTAGCGAAAAGCGCGCCAGCATCGCCATCGCACGTTCATGCATTGTGCGTTCTTCGAACCGGTATCGCCGGCTAAATACCAACGAATCCAGAATACTAGACTTGCTGGTCGCATGCCCACCAATAAGCAAGTTTTCCAGTGCGGTCATTTCCCCAAATAGGCGAATGTTTTGATAGGTGCGAGCAATCCCTAGCCGGCTGATTCGATGCGGCGACGCGCTGGTAATATCGTGTGCCATGAAGGCGATACTGCCGGACGTGGGGTGATCCAGCCCGCTGATATTGTTGATCATCGTGGTTTTGCCAGCGCCATTCGGGCCGATAAGCCCGACCACACGCCCGCGCGGGACAAGCATATTGACTTGAAGAAGCGCCTGAAGGCCGCCAAACTGACGGGAAACGTCTGTTAATTTAAGCATTTAAGAATTCAGAAAAGTTGAACTGGAATCGGACATATTTCAACAATCACTTCCCTTGATACCCTAACACAATACATGCCCCACGAATTTTAGGTGATGCCGTTAGGCCGCTGCCGGTAATGCACAGCGGTCACATCACGCAGACGCACGGCGGCCTGTTCTGCGGTCAGATCGCGCTGTGCTTCAGCGAGCATTTCGTAGCCTACCATGAATTTACGCACCGTGGCCGAGCGCAGCAGCGGCGGGTAGAAGTGCGCGTGAAGCTGCCAGTGACGATGATCTTCGCTGATCAGATCGCCGGTAGGCGCGCCATGCCAGCCCATTGAGTAAGGAAATGACACTTCAAAGAGGTTATCGTAGCGCGTGGTCAACTGTTTAAGAATATCTGCCAGTTGATCGCGCTCGTCACCAGTCAATTCTGTCAAGCGCGATACAGGCCTCCGCGGCAGCAGCAGGGTTTCAAACGGCCACACAGCCCAATAGGGCACTACCGCCAACCAATGATCGTTCATGACTATGAGGCGCGCGCCGTCGGTCATTTCTTGCGCCGCATAATCAACCAGCAGCGATTCACCGTGACGCTGAAAATAAGCGCGTTGATTGGCATCTTCTTTAGCTGGCAGCGTCGGCAAAAAATCACCGGCCCATATTTGACCATGCGGGTGCGGGTTGCTGGCACCCATCGCTGAGCCTTTATTCTCGAATATCTGTACCCAGCGGTAGGTTTCGCCCAGATCGTGAAGCTGCTCTGCCCACACGTTCACGACATGGCGAATATCACCTGCATCCATTTCTGGCAGGGTGAGATCATGGCGCGGGGAGAAGCAGATAACGCGGCTGGTGCCGCGCACCGCCTGCGCCTGCATCAAGCTTCCTTCGCCAAAATTTCCAGCGGGGGTATCTGCCAGCAGCGCAGCAAAGTCGTTGGTAAAAACGAACGTCTCTGTATACTGCGGGTTATGCATCCCGCCAGCCCGTTCATTACCGGGGCATAAATAACAGGCCGGATCGTGTTCAGTCCGGTTTTCAGGGGGCAGTTTTTCAATCTGCCCCTGCCATGGGCGCTTAGTGCGATGGGGTGAGACCAGAACCCATTCATCGAGCAGCGGGTTATAGCGGCGGTGTGGGTGGTCTGTGGGGTTAAAGCGAAAAGAATCAGTCATGCTACCCTGCGCGCGATCTATAAGTTGCTTTCCGAAAATAAGCAGTCTATTTCTCTATAATTTGCCTATCTATAATGCCACTATAGGCCACCAAAATGCGAAAATATGCATGTAGAATAGCTCCCCAAAATACCGTCACGGCAAGGGCGGCGGGTTTTCCACTTCCGATTGTTTCTTTTGATACCTGCTCAACCACTGATGATACTGGTTTGCATGAGCGGCCATCGCCTGCTTGCCAATTTCGCTGAAGATCGCCTGCGACCACTCGCTGTCACGCTTGCGATATAAAGCAACCATCGCCAGCATGCCTAATCCATGAGTGATCAGAAATATGATGGCGATTTCCGAAAGCAGGGCTGTGAGTGCAGATTCCGGAAAAAAGCGCGCCAACAGCACGATGCCGCAGCCAACAAGCAATCGGATGAGCGAACCGCGTATTCGCCGTTTGAAGGCATGATCTACCGGCGCCTCGCCAAAGCAGATGTCTGCGTGTATAGACAGTATTCTAGTATAGGTATCCCCCAGAGCCAGCAAAACACCAACCGCTTCCGGCAGCCAATCGGGCATCGTCGGCCTCAAAACCGGGCAAACTCGCAATCGCCCAAAAGGGCGCATTAGCCGCGCCCTGCCTTATTTAGATAATCACTCGAAAGTCGGGCATGGTGTACTTTCCACAACATTATCGGATCGCGTCCAGCCGTTCACCTGTATGCCGTCTACGTCAAACACAATTCGGAACCATGTTGCATTCGTTCCCGATTCTTGAGCAATTTCTAACACGTCCGCCAGCCGTCCGGGCGGCAGTTCGCTAATCCGTGATGAATCTATCGCCGGGCGCGAACGTACAAATTTGTTTTCATCACTCAGGTTTACAACCGTACACAGTGAAACTGGCGTCGGGGTAATGGTGGGCGTATTGGTGGGTGTTGGCGTATCTGTCGCCGTTGGTGTGTCAGTGGGCGTATAACTGGGTGTAAAGGTATCGGTTGGCGTGAGCGTATCGGTTGGCGTATAGGTTTCCGTCGGCAGCGGCGTATCGGTTGGCGTATTACTGGGTGTAAAGGTATCGCTCGGCGTGAAGGTGGCTGTCGGCGTGTCGGTTGGCGGGGGGAAAACAACCGGCTGCCAGACATCTCTGGTCAAAACGATAATCATCAGCAGAATGATGAATCCGGCGCCAACCGCGCCATAAAGCCGCAAGCGTGAGCGACGGCGCAACTCGGCAATCTGCGATTCGACCCGTGCAACCTCGGCGCGGCGGCCCAGAATGGCGAAGGGGTCTTCTTGCGCGGCTTCAACCAAGGCTTCGGCCTCATCAACGCTGCCATCCTCAAGCGCGTTCACGGCGCGCTCCACGATCCGCGCTAGTAAATCGCTGACCACTGTGCGATAGCGGCTGTCCTGCGAATAATCTCTAAGACCGGCCAGCATTGAACGCGCCTGTACCAGATCGCTATCATCGTTCTGGGCGATCAGCGTAGAAGCGCGTTCAATCACCTGACGCACGCGCTGCAATTCACTGACCGTCGCACGCGCCTCGATCAGCATTTGCGAAATACCGGGATCGCCGGGATCGAGCTTATTGCCCTGTTCCAGCAAAGCCAGCGCATCGGTGGTCAGCGAAATGCGTTCTTCCACTGACGAGGCGCCCTTCGCGCGGGCCATCGCCGCGCCCGCCTGATCAGCAATCTGGGTTTTGATCAGATTCAGACGATTATTGGCATCCGCCGTCGTTTGCGCCAATCGCTGGCTGTTTGGCAGTAACTGGCGCAAACGTGCCAGCGTGCCGAGTACGGTTTGCAGCGTCGTCACCTGATCGTTTAACGAACCAGATAACATGGTTAACTGCACGCTGGCATTTTCAGCATCTGCCTGAATACGCCGCGTCTTCTCAATACGATCTTCAGCAGCCGGATCATTGGCAACGACGCGCAGCGCGCCTTCATATTTACGCAGCGCCTCCGCCCAATTATCAGAATTGAGCAGACGGTCGCCCTCAGAAATCATCTCACGCGCCAGCGACAGATCCTGAATTTCAAGCAGCGCCTGTTCGGCATCTTTCCAGCTTAAAATACCGGCGCGTTCTGCTAGATCGCGGGCTTCGCGGTAGAGGCGCTCGGCCTCATCATAATTACCGGCGCGCACCAGTGAATTAGCGCGGTTGTAAGAAACACGCGCATCAAAGGGGATGCGATGATCCGGCACTACACCGCGAATCAGGTTATCTTCGGCCTTCTGGCGATAGTCCAACGCGGTTGCATTCGTGGGCTGTACGCCAAGAATACGGTTCGAAAGGTCAATAACGTTCTGATATTCGCCAGCGTAGTAAGCCTGCGTAATTTCCGAAGCCAGCGATTCAACATCATCCCCCAGCGGAATCTGTGCAGTCGTAGGCGGGGCTTTTCGCCCCTTCGATGCCGATTTCAATTCAGCAGCCGCGGTTGAAGAAGCATTGGTTTCGTGCGCGCCAGTCGCACGCTTTTCGACGCCTCCCGACGGCGGCGGCGGCAGACGGGGGACTCCATGGCGCACAAATAGATCATTCACTCGCTGCCGCGCCTGCGAATTTTTCGCGCCAGCTTCTTCAAGCATACCGATCACTTCGCCGTCTCGTGGACTCAGCGCCAGCGCTTCGGTTAAAATATCAATGACTTCATCAACATCGTTTTCATCACTGGCTAGCTCAAGGCGGATACGCGCCTTACGCAGCAGCCCGCGCACAGAGGTCGTGCTAGGGACAGTGCCGCTGCCGCCGCCCAGTTTCACCACTTCAGCAAACAACGACTGCGCGTTGGTTTCCTGTGGCGTATTTTTGGCATCGGCTAGCAAGCCGCGTGCGGCTCGCTCCAGATCCGCTAATGCGCCGGCGTCTGGCTGCTCGCCTAGCGCATTCAGCTGGCGGCGTAAATCTTCGATTTGTCGTTGAAGATCGGGCATGAAATCCCGCTCCGTTTTAAAATATGGCGTCTTCATGCGAACGTTAACGCATTTAATCAACCGTCACAAGTGCGGATTCCCTTCGCCAACACGCTGCCAACAGCTAAAAACCCGCCTGAAACACAGCTGGCCTTAAGCGGGTATCGGCATCTTATTGAGACGTGTTATCCTGATATGCGCTGATAAAATGCATATGCTTTACGTCAAGTATCAGGCTCAGGAAAACAGTATTCATGCCAAATATTCATCGAATTGCACTACCGGTACGAAGCTATGAATGTGATTTTTACGGGCATGTGAATCAGGTGAACTACCTGCGCTACATGCAAGAAGCCGCCATTGGCGCTTCAGCGGCAGTTGGCTATGAAGAGGCGCGCTACCGGCAGCTAGGCACTATCTGGTTTATTCGCGAGCTGGAAATCGAATATTTCAGCCCATTAAAGCTGGGCGATACCGTCCATATTGCCACATGGGTCGGCGACTTTCGCCGTGTACGCAGCCGGCGCTTTTATGAAATGACGCGCACGTCCGATAACGCACCCGTCGCCAGAGCTAATGTGGACTGGATCTATTTGGATCGTGAGACGGAAACACCTATACAAGTGCCAGAAGAGATGGCAGCGGCTTTCGTGCCGGATGATGCTGAAAGGGCGCAAACTGCGGCGCACCGCCCAAAATTTCCAGAAGCCCCGCCTATTCCAAATGGCGCTTTCACCATGAAACGGCGCGTAGAATGGCGGGATATTGATTCGGCGCAGCATGTGAATAACGCCAACTATCTGGCTTTCATGGAAGAATCGAGCGTTGAAGCGACGGCCGCACGCAACTGGCCGTTCCAGCGCATACAAAGCCGCGGCATTGGCATCATGGCGCGCAAGCATCAAATCGAATATCGTTTGCAGGCAGCACTTGGTGAAGAATTAAAAGTGACCACCTACCTTGCAGAGCCACGCCGCAGCACCGTTACCCGTATTTACCTGATTCACCGCATCTCGGATAATGCGTTGATCGCCCAGTCACGCTCGCAGTTTATGTGTGTAAACCTTGAGCGCGGCACTTTAATGCATTTTCCAGAAGATTTCGTCAGTGATTTTGCCGACAGCTTCGCTGAGAATTTGCCTTAACGATGAATGAATTTGTGCTCGTTTTGGGCATGGCAGTCGTCACTTTTAGCGTCCGCTATCCGGTGATGGTGCTGGTCAGTAAAATACCGATGCCACAGTCAATCTTTAATGCGCTGCGCTATGTGCCACCTGCGGTGTTAGCCGCAATCGTGGTTCCAGCGGTGCTGATGCCGGAGGGAACAATTGAACTTTCGCTAAGCAATTCCTATCTAATAGCCGCAATTATATGTGTGGTCGTAGCATGGCGCACGAATAACCTTCTGCTGACCATCGTCCTTGGCATGGGCGCTATGCTAGGCTGGCGCGCACTGATCGGATAGCGACTTTTGCCCGCTTGCAACTTCTATTGAATATCTGTGGAGTCAAATAATTGAGCGTAGTGAATGAAGCGGCATTCTTTCTGGTCATTGAGGGTTTAGATGGCTCTGGAAAAAGTGAGGTATCCCGGCGGCTGGCGGCGCTGGTGCGCGAAGCTCTTGATGATCGTGTCCTGCTGACCTATGAACCGAACGATCCTTCGGCGGCGGGCGTTTTTATCCGCGATGTTCTAACGCATAAAACGCAAACCACCCCGCGGGCGCTGGCGTTGGCCTATGCGCTTAACCGCGCGGATCATACCTTCCGCGTGATTAATCCATTCTTAGATGAAGCAATTGATCAGAATCAAATGCAGCGCATTGTCATCTGTGATCGTTATTATCTCTCCTCACTGGTGTATCAATCGGTGCCGCCGCTCAACATGCAGGAAGTTTGGCAAATGAATGCTGATGCCCGTAAACCAGATTTAATCCTGTTCATGGACGCCAGCGCCGATACTTGTTATGCGCGGCAGGGGAAGCGGGGCGGAGAGCGCGAGCTTTTCGATAGCAATCTGGCTGTACGCCGTGGTCATTACACGCAGTCTATCGCTTTTTTACGCGCGCGAGACCACCAGATTGTTGAAGTTGACGCCGATCCAGATTTACCGAACGTACTCGGCAATGTTATTGCTGCGCTTAAAACACATGGCCCAAAGTGGTTAAGCGGCCTGCTATAAACAGTACCATCGGGTCATTCGAAATAAAAAGGGCGACATATGCTGTCGCCCAAAGTAGATCGCGTAAAACCTAAATACTCAGCGGCGCGGTGCTAACTATTCTGCGCCATCGTTAATAGCTGCTCAGCTATTCCTAGCTTGCCCATCGCCAGATTAAGCTCGGCAATCTGACTATCGGCTAATGCCGTGAGGTTCCCAGTCTGGCAAGCGCCCCCAAAGAGCATCCAACTGGTTCGAATTGCAGTGAGTGCCTCGTTGATCAATCGCGCTGCTTCCGAAAGTTGCGGCACTGCCTGCGCCACGTCTGCTGGAAGTTCGTAATTAGATGGAATCTGTGCGGGTGTGCTGAGATCGTTACAACCCTGCGTTTGCCCGAATGCGCCAGCATCCGTCCAGTATTGCAAGATTAGGCTGCCTGCGCCCCGCGGCGCCGTCAGGGAATCACTCATTGCAAGCAGGTTTCGCAGTGCGGTATCGGGATCAACAATTACAATTTCACGGGTAGGGGGCGCTAAAGTTGGTGGCACAGTCGGCATCAGGGTGGCTTCTATCTGCGGCACAGTCGGCATCAGGGTGACTTCTATCTGCGCTGCTGGCGCTTCAGTGGTGCTGTCAGTTTCGGCGAGCGGATGCGCGCTTTCAGCCGCCCTCAAAATATCATCGGCAGCTGGCAGCGCCTGTACCGCTGGCACAATCATCCCGTATACCGGGCCAACGCTCTGTGCATCCAGCGTTTCAGCGCCGTAGCAAGCCGCATCAAACCGCTGGCGCGCCTCCTGTTCGCGGCTGAGGATATCATTCAGCAAAGTGACCACCTGCGCCAGATCAGGGAATGCGCCAACGTTCACCTGTGAAAATGCGCCGGGCTGCAAGTCATTAAAATATGCTTGACAATCAAAGGCGCCGCCGCCAAGCACGGCTTGAAATTGTGATTGCAGCGTCGTCAAATTATCGCGAAGCTGGTTAAACATCGGGCGTATTTGCCCGGCTGCTGCCGCCTTCGCCGCATAATCTATAGGGCGCTCAATGGTGGGAACAACATTACTTAGCACGCCTGACGGCAGATAAGAATACAGGGCAAATAGCGCCACGCAGGACAGTGTTAAGGCTAGCGCTGTTTTCACCCAGCGGCCTATGCGCCTGCGCTGCCCGATTTTGCCCTCAATTTCAACTCTGGTAAGCAGCTTCGTGACCTTCTCTTCTTTACCAGCTTGAAGCGCAGCATCCACAGCCCGAAATTGGCCGAGCGCGTAAGCTGCTGCATCACGTACTCTGACATTTGAATCGTTCAGATAGACTGAAATCAATTCATCAACGGCGCTATCTGCCGCCAATTCTCCCAGCATCGAGGCCGCATCCCGGCGGTCACGCCAGTTTGACGACGCAAGCATGTTAATCAATCGCTCGATCTGCTGCTGGCGTGCGGTAATTTCAGCTTGGCTCATACCTGATCGCTCCAGTGGTGTTTACATGTTCAAGCATAAACGACAATCTGCCTTAGAATCAAAAATACAGGCGCATGACTTTTCACACGCCTGTATTTTTAATCACCCAAGCCTGAACGCCTAGTTTCCAGAACGCAAATAGACGATTAACGCATCAATTTGCTCATCGCTCAATGGCGGATGGCCACCGCGATACGGATGTACAAATGTGTTGATGGCAGCGACTGGAGGGACTGCGTTCGTTAATATGTCCCGAATTTCGGCATCCGTCATATCGGTCTGTGCTAGTTCAACACGATCGGCATGGCAAGACGCGCAAGCCCACGTATAAGCTGAAGCGCCATCAATTTCAACATCCGAAAGCGACTGCGCCGGGTCAAATGGCGCAAGCACAACTTGACCACTTTCGCCACTAAAGGGCGGCACGGCTGCGGGATCAAGCGCATTTATCGGCGGCGGTTCAAACGGCCTTACCGTAGCTACCACCACGGGCACTCCACTTGTATTGCTGGTCGCAGCGCCATTAAGCGAACGAATATAGGCGACCACGTGGAATAGGTCTTCATCGGTCAACGAGGGATTGCCGCCGCGGGCGGGCATTGCCTGCCCGGTGGTGTTCTCCGGATCACTCGCTGAGCGCCCGACAATCATAAAATCAACCAATTCGTCATCGCTCAAATTATCCACAAATTCGCTGTCAACCAATGGTTTGCCAAGCCCGGGCACTCCGGCACCGCGAATTCCATGGCAGGCAAAGCACAGCCCTGCGTAAATGCGGTCACCAGCAGCGACCTGTTCCGCTGTATAGTCCGCTTGTGCTTCAATCACGGGTTCAGTCGTCGGTAAGGGTGGCGGTTGGCTTCCATATGTCGGGGTAGCCGCTAATACCACTTCAGTCGTGGCTTCAGCAGCCGGCGAGTCGTTGTCCAACCCGGCAGGGATGATCTGGCTGGAAAAGATCGCCAATAACACACCCACAAAAAGTAGAAACAGAACAAGAATTGCGAGCGGATTCCCGTTATCATCCGGCTGTTTTTCAGATGACAAATGTGGGGGTTGTTGGGTCATGTATGCCCCCTTATTCCTGTACGACCAGCGCTGTCACCATACCAAACATGCCATTAGGCCCCTCGGCATGGGAGAGAATATGGCAGTGGAAGGCCCATGCGCCCGGCAAATCACAATCTACCAAAACATCGTAACGCTCACCCGGCGCAATATTGACCGTATCACACAGGTACGGGGCGGGCAGGTTGAAACCATCTTTAGCAATCACCAGCTGCGGCAGACCGTGCAAGTGCATCGGGTGGATCATCAAGCCTTCGTTGAAATAGCGGATACGCACACGCTGCCCTAGCTGAGCCACAATCGGTTGAGTGTAGGGGAAACCCTTGCCATTAATGGTGAAACCAAGCGCGGAGTCGTTCAGCACGAAAACATATTCAGCATCAACCTGCGGTTCACGCGAAGCATCTGCCGGATCAATGATGAAGGCGCCTAACAGCCCCCGCGTCACCTGTTCTGCTGCGTTGTGGTGCGAGTGATACATGTGGGTGCCATAGTTGATCAAATCAAATTCATATGTGAATTCCGTGCCGGGGGTGATCGGCGGCTGGGTAATGAATGGCACACCATCCATGTTATTGGGCAAGCGTAAGCCATGCCAGTGAACTGCGGTGCTTTGCGTCATTTCATTCCGGCAAATGATACGCACCCGGTCGCCTTCAGTTGCGCGCATAACCGGGCCGGGAACCAGCCCGTTGTAGAGCATGGCCGGAAACATCATGCCGCCACCGGTATCCCAGTCAGCTTCGGTACAGGTGAGCCGGAAAACCTTAACATCCCCATCCATTTCATATTCAAGCGGCACGCCCCAGAAATCGGGATTGCTGCCAATGCCATTCAGGAAAATATCTATGCCCTCCTGATGGTGAGCATCCATCGCCACCCAATCACCCTGTTCAACCATCTGGGACATATCGTGGCCTTCCTGCGCGGCCACCTTTGCTGCTCCAGCGCCGACCCATGCCGCGCCCACGCCGCCTACAGCAGCCCCCGCTAACTTGAGAAACTGCCGGCGCATCATGATTTCATTCATAACAGAACAATCCTTTTAGCAACTAGATCAGGATAACATTTACCACTACAGTCAGGGCAGTGAACCCATGACTAATATCAAACTCGACATAACATTGCGTTATGGCCGGGCGGCAGCTTTGAGCCGCTCCTATTGAACAGGAATGGTTTTGCCCTACAATTTTTCTCGCTCAAAACCCCTTACCACAACTGCTGTAATTATATTGGCACGCCCCAAAAATAACAGCGTGAAGCCGCCAATTATCAGTGATGTCATGTGACAATGGTCACCCCGTCACCAACGTGAAGCGTTCCCATACCGCGATGGATCACATTTTGCCCAAAAATGAGTTTCCCCGCTTGATTGCGTCGAAATTTATTCAAGGTTGACAAAGGTTCATGGGGATCAATGACCTTTCCCAGAGAAGGCTCAACAGTTGTGATTACGCAGCGCCCGCATGGCTTGACTATATCGAAGCTGATGCTGTTAATCTGCATATGCTTCCAATGATCTTCAGCCCATCCGCTGCTGCCCTCTACCACAATATTAGGGCGAAACCGGCGCATTTCCATTGGCTCCGTCCCGTTTTCCGCCATTCTTAGATTGAGATTTTCCAGTGACGCCGTGGTTGCCAGCAGCAACGGGAACCCATCCGTAAAGGTCGTGGTGGCGGGTGGATTCGCAAATTCCGGGGTTACAGCGCGCTTTTGTTCGGGCATTCGCACCAGTCTGATGTCTGTATCCAGAAAGCGGCTGAACCACGCGCTCACTTCCGGTGAATAAACCGCACCAGTCACTGTGTCTTTCCAGATCACAACTTCTAGTTTATCGGCAGGCATCAGGCTGATGGGCAGCGTCAGATCTGGCTGTGAAGGTGCACGCACGACCAGATTACCATCTTCAAGCAGTGGTTGGATCAGCGCTAATTTAGGTATTTCACGCTGTGAAGTATAAAACCAGCGACCGCCTTCTTGATGAGCCAGCATCCATTCGCGATCATAGTCCGGCCCATGAACGCCTAGATTCATCTGTTCAAGCGCGATTCCCGCACAAGATTTGATGGGGTAGATATGCAGCGATGAAACCCAAATTGTATGATCCACAGAAACAGTCCTTTTGTACGATTTTTCCACAATTAAGCATGGTTTTGAAAACGCCGTTCGATTTTCGCGGCGCACGATTTATAATTACACACGTTAAAATTCGCGTATAGGTTTTCAAGAGGTTTTCGATATGGCATCTATCGGCTTATTTTATGGCAGCAACACCGGAAATACCGAGAATGTTGCCTATATCCTCAAAGAAGAGTTCGACAAGATTTTGCCCGGTGCGGTTGATGTACACAACATTGGTCGTTCCACGCCAGAAGATATCCTGCGCTACAACAATATCATCATCGGCATTCCTACATGGAATACAGGCGAGCTTCAAGACGACTGGGACGCATTCATGCCCAAGTTTAACAGTATGGACATGAATGGAAAGAAAGTTGCGCTGTTTGGTCTGGGCGATCAGAACGGCTACGGCTTCAATTTTCAGGATGCAGTCGGCATCGTTGCTGATAAAGTGATGGAGCGCGGCGCACAGGTTTGGGGATTGTGGCCCACTAGCGGTTACCAGTTTGAAGAGAGTAAGGCGCGGGAAGATGAATTCTTCCTTGGCTTAGCGGTTGATGAAGTGGGCCAAACTGAGATGACACGCGGCCGTATTCAGAACTGGGTTAAAGCCGTAAAGGCGGAATTCGGGCTGTAAATCGCAGCTTCATCGAGCAGCACATCGCTGGTTTAGCCATCCGATCAAGCGGTGCGCTGATTCTGTGAAGCCGCGCTACTTTTTCCGTTGACATTCCCCCGTCATTTGATTACCATGATCGGGCTGAACTGCCAGATTCTTGGCAGTCTGCTCAGGCCGGGTCCTACGCGGCAAGGCGTTCGAACCGTGTCAGGACCGGAAGGTAGCAGCACTAAGGATTTAACCTTGGGTGCCGTAGGCTAGCCCGGCTTGAGCAGACTGCTCATAATCTGGTTTTTGTTTTTATACACAAAAAACACTTATGATTATGATTGGCATACTTCTGCTGCATGCACGGTTCTGAGGTTTCGCCACCGCGCCACGCATGACCAACACAGCGCCCACCCCACCCCCTGATCTGCCCCCCAACCGAGCATATAGCGCGCCGCGTGCATGGCTGCTTAGCGGCCTTGGTCTGGCGCTGCTAGGGGCGATCTTGATAGTCCTTTATGTAACCTCGCAAACGCGCACCGTTACACTAGCAATTGATGGCGTCGCACAAAGCTTGCAAACCCGCGCGTTCACGGTTGGCGACTTGCTCAATCAGCAGAACATCACTCTGAATCCGGCAGATCGCGTCACGCCGCCTGTGGAAACCGGGTTGCAAGAGGGTGAGATCATCCGGATAGAGCGCGCGCATCCCATACTCATCCAAATTGACGATCTCAGCACAATTTTAGAAACGCCGCTGAACACGTCCGGCGAAATCCTGTTGAGTATGGGAGTTGACGTAAAGGACGGCGACAGAATTTTTGTCAACGGCAGCGAAATTGATTCGACCCATCTCATGGAACGCGGCGGTGAGCCTATCCGCCAAATTACGATTCAGAATACGCGGCCTTTTAGCGTCGTGATTGCATCGGCAGTCGGAGAAGCAGAAGAACGCATGGCACTGCAATCATCAGCAAGAACCGTTGGCGCAGCATTATACGAATCCGGTATTGAACTTTATCTCGCAGATGCTGTTACCCCGGAACTAGGAACATCGCTTGCGGCGGGGCTAGATGTTCACATTCAACGCGCCCTACCAATTACAATTACCGTTGACGGAAACAACGTGACAACGCGAGTTTTAGGGGGTACTACAGCCGATGCGCTTTCTGCCGCCAGCGTCATCTTAATGGGGCTGGATTACGTCATTCCTGACTTAACAACGCCGCTTGGGCCAGATACTGCTATCCGCGTCATCAGGGTGAAAGAAAATCTGATCACCGAAACGCAGCCTATTCCCTTTGAAACTATTTATCAAGATATTGCAGCTTCAGATGATGGCGACATACGGGTACTTCAAGAAGGGCATAATGGTATCGAGCAGGTTGTGACGAGAATAAGATTAGAGGATGGCGTAGAAATCAACCGCACCGTTATTCGCCAGATGCTGCTGGTTCCCCCGCAGCCACAAATTCTCGCCAGCGCGCCGCAATAGCAAGAACATACTCGCTTATCTATACCTGAAGGCTATTGAAACGATATGACAAAACTTTTAATTGGTACTAATAACGCTGGAAAGCGCCGAGAATATCTGGAGATATTGAACACGCTGCCGCTGGAAATCTTAACCCTCAAGCAAGCGGGTATCACCGTTGATCCTGATGAGCCTTATGAAACCTTTGAGGCGAATGCGATTCATAAGGCTCAGATATTCGCGCGCGAAAGCGGGCTGCCCACGTTGGCAGACGACTCCGGGCTGAGCATAGACGCGCTCAATGGGCGTCCGGGCGTATACTCAAGGCGTTATGCGGGGGAGAATGCCACCGACGATGACCGTATGAACGTCGTGCTGAGCGAATTGGAAGGCATTGACGACGATCAGCGTGGAGCGCAGTTTGTATGCGTTTCGGTATTGGCGCTGCCGAACGGGGATACTGCCAGCGCCACCGGCATTGTACGGGGCAAAATTGCGCTTCAACCGGGTAAACGCACCAACGGTTTTGGCTATGATCCGATCTTTATTCCTGAAGGCTACGATGCAGTTTTTAGCGCACTGCCTCCTGAGGTCAAAAATACTATCAGCCATCGTGGGCGCGCCGCGCAAGCCCTGCTGCCGAACATTAAAAGACTGCTAGAAGTTGGATGATGCAGCTATCTTGCACTGGTCATTTCATTTAACGCTTGAGGCCAGCAAATGATACTCTTTTAAACTGATCCACACTTCCTGCCCTACTGCTAAATCTAAATCACGAACATCGCTGGGGGTTAGCAGCGCCTGTAAGGTTTTGCCGCCTTCCCCCTGAAGGTGAAGCGTAACGCGCAGCGCAGGCCCGGCAAAGACAACGCTCTCTACGATCCCTTTACCAATGATACTACCCGGCGACTGTTCCTGCGTGCGTGAAAGTGCCACTTCTTCAGGGCGTGCCAGCACTTCTACCGGCTTGCCGCTGAATTGCTCGGTGTTCGCCGGCGCTGGAATTTTCACGCCGCCCAGATAGATATTGGTGCCGTTGCGATGCGCATCTAGCAAATTGGCAGTGCCTAGAAAAGTCGCGGTAAACCGGTGCGTTGGATTACGATACAGTTGATCCGGCGCGCCGACTTCCAGTAATTCACCCTGATCGATGATGCCGATGCGATCCGCAATATCGAAGGCTTCTTCCTGATCATGCGTCACCAGAATGGCGGTCAGGCCAAGCCGCTGCTGAATGGCACGTAAATTCTGGCGCAGTTGAACGCGAATTTTCACATCCAGCGCACCAAAAGGCTCGTCCAGCAGCAGAACATTAGGCTCGTAGGCCAGCGCGCGCGCCAATGCCACGCGCTGCTGCTGGCCACCTGAAAGCTGCCCCGGAAACCGATCTTCGTAGCCCTGCAGCTCGATCAATTCCAGAAGCTCACTCACCTTCTGTTCACGCTCTGGCCGCTTCACCTTGCGGATACTCAGGCCAAATTCGATATTCTGGGCAACGGTCATATGGCGGAACAGCGAATAGTTCTGGAACACGAAGCCAGTACCCCGCTGCTGAGGCGAAAGGCGGGTCACATCTATATCGTTCAGCAGAATTGTGCCGCCGTCCAGTTCAAGCAACCCGGCAATCAGGCGAAGCAGCGTGCTTTTGCCGCTGCCGCTAGCACCTAGCAGGACGAACAATTCGCCGGTGGCAATGCTAACCGATACATCCCGAACTATGGGGTTTGTATCGAACGATTTACTCACGTGAATCAGTTCAATCGACATACTAACCTCGTGAAACAACCATCCGGCGGCGCAGGAGATTCATCAGGAATAGAATCAGCAGCGAAACAAGGCATAATATCAGCGAGACAACATATGCGCCGGTGCTATTACGGTCGTTCATTGCACGGAAAACGAAGCTGGTCGCAGTTTCCGTGTAGCCTTCTATATTACCGCCAACCACTGCCACCGCCCCAAACTCACCCACCGCGCGGGCAAAAGTTAGCACAATGCCATACAGCAGTGCCGTCCATAATTCCGGTAAGATTACCCGTCGAAATGTTGCCCAGCGGCTTGCCCCAAGGGTGTAAGCCGCATATTCTGGCTCAAGGCTGAGCGCCCCTAATACCGGCTGAACTTCACGGGTGATGAAGGGTAAAGAGACGAAGGTTTTCGCCAGCAGAATACCCGGCAAGGCGAACACAATCGGAAACAGCGGCGGCGCAAGCCAACCACCGCGCCCAAACAAAACAATCATAGCGTAACCGGCAATCACCGGTGAGAACACGAAGGGAATGTCGATCAGCGTGTCGAACAACCCGCGCCCGCGAAATTTCTGGCGTACCAGCACCCATGCCGTGACCAACCCGAAAATGGTATTGATTAACACCGCGCCCAGTGCAAGCCCAATAGATACTTCAAAGGCATGAAGTACCGCTGGATCGGTCAGTGTTTCGATAATCGGATCGATGCCATCTTTGAACGCTCCATAGATAATGGCCACTAATGGGGCAGCAAACAGCACCACCGCATACAATACCGCGATGCCAATAAGCAATAGAGCTAGAGGCGAGCGCGGCTTAATTTCGCGCATGTCGCCTCCAATTCATCATATCAATGCCAATCGTTGCCGCAAAAGCGACCAACAGAAGCACCATTGATACGCTGCTGGCAGCCTGCATATTGCCCGCCTCGACCTGGGTGTATACATAAACCGTGCCGGTTTGCGAACGCATGGGGATGTTTCCAGCCACCACAATGATCGAGCCAAACTCGCCTAGCGAACGGGCAAAACTTAACAGCGCCCCGGTCACCATCGCTGGCCGAATGATCGGGAAAATTACCCTGCGAAAGGTCGTCCAGGGTGAAGCACCAATGGTCTGCGCAACGTCGGTCTGGTTGGAATCCATCTGCAAAAGCACCGGCTGAACAGCACGGATTACAAAAGGATAACCGACCAATAGCAAGGCGATAACGATGCCCGGCGTATCGAACAGTATCCGAACACCAAGTTCTTGCTGCAAAAACTTACCAACAATGGTTTGTGGCCCGTAAAGCAGCACCAGCATCACGCCGATCACCAGCGTAGGAATGGCAAATGGCAAATCTACGAGTGTATTGAAAAGCGTCTTGCCGGGAAACTTGTAACGCACCAATACGTACGCCGTAAGCGTTCCCATCACCGTATTGATCACCGTCATAACCAGTGAAGTAGTCACGGATAGGGTCAAAGCACTAACGGCTTCAGGGCGAGAAATGCTCTGCCAGAAAACATCCAGCCCAAAGCGTAAGCCCTGTACGTTGACGACGAGAAGCGGGATCACGATGAAGACCGTGAGATAGCTGATCGCCATCAAACGCAGCCCCCACGCTCCAAACCCCGGCACGTAGGGGCGGCTGGAAGGGGGTTGTTCCCCTATATTGGATGAGCCATAAACCTGCGACTGCTCCGCCATATACAGTTATCGCCCCTGCACTTCAGCAATAATCTGCGTGAACAAACCTGCCTCGCCAAATACCTGTGTGCGCGCCTGCGGCCAGCCACCAATATCTAGAGTGGTGAACTCATCGGTCACCGGCGGGAAGGCGATCAGCGGGTTATGCTCGATAGAAGACGGTTCTGCGGCGGGTGTGGCCTCAGCAGCAGCCCCCGCGCCATTTTCAAAGATGCCAAGTTCAGCGCGAACGACCGGGTTGACCGGGCGGAAACCATGATTGGCAAAAACGCGCTGGGCATCTTCCGACCACAGGAAGTTGACGAAAGCTTCAGCCACTTCACGGGTGCCATGCGCATCTACGTAAGTATCAATAACAGCCACCGGATTTTCAATGCGGATGGTGGATTGCGGGTAGATCAATTCGTATTCACCGCCAGCTAACAAGCCCGCGTACACTTCGTTTTCGTAGGTCAGCGCAACATCGCCAATGCCACGCTCAAAGGTGAGGAAGCTTTCGCGACCATCACGATCCAGCACCGCAATATTAGTCGCCAACGCGCGCAAAAATTCCGCTGCGCCCTCTTCGCCTTCATATCCAGGCACAAAGCCACGCCAGGCAGCGCCGTATCCGCCGAGAATATTCCATTGCGCGCCGCCGCTGGTTGCAGGGTCGGGCGTGATCACTTCAACGCCATCCTGAATCACGTCCACCCAATCATTAATACCAAGCGGGTTACCGGGACGCACCGCAAACACCACCAGCGAGTCGGCAGCAATGCCACCAAATTCGTTAGCTTTCCAGTCTTCATTAACTAGACCGGCATCAACCAGACGGGTAATGTCTGGCTCACTGGAGAGTGCCGCGACATCAGCCTCAAGCCCGCCAGCAATAGCGCGAGACTGCGCGCCAGACGCCTGATAAGACTCTAGAATGTTCACCTGCTGGCCGGTTTCTGCCAGCCAGTATTGTTGAAATAAGGGGATGATTTCATCGTAGGCTTCGCGCGGAACGGCGTAACCAGCCAGCGTGAGGGTAATGGGCGGCGGGGTGTTCTGCGCGCTTGCAGGCAGCAGGGCTAACAAGCTTGCAACCAGAATTGCGATCACTGTAAAGTGCTTCATTTGTTCCCTTAGTTTGAAATGTGATAGGTCACGGTTAGATGGATTCGGGATCAACAATGTCTGCATTACAGCGACAATTATCGCTACAACAACACGAAGGCGATTCGCAGACACTCATATTCACGATCCACAACCCAACATTCAACTTCCAGGACAAACTAAACCTTCCTTTCTCAAGGCTGATAAAGCACATTGTGAACTGAATTGTTCACATCAAAAAGGGCGATATGACCTAGACGGTCTTTACCGCGGAGTCTGCAAATGGATACCACATTCCGCTTTATTGGTGCCGCTCCAGCGCCCCGCGCGAAGGCCTTCATCTGGCGCGATGGCACGGGTGCAGGATTGGCAGCCGATGCTGGCATAATGCTGATCATGGAGAGGGTTATAGGGCAGCTGATGGGCACGTAGATAAGCCCACACCATCTCTTCAGTCCATGTTGCAAAAGGCGAAACCTTCACATTTTCATGGCGCAAATCCCATGAAACAATCGGGGTTGTGCGGCGGACTTCTGACTGATCGCGGCGCAGGCCGGTGATCCACGCGGCATAGCCGTTTAACGCCTCTTGAAGCGGTATCACCTTACGCAGATAGCAGCAAAGATCGGGATCGCGCAGCCATAAATCATCACCATAAATTTCTGCTTGCTGCGCCGGCGTTTGACCGGGACACACACGAATTAAATTCAGGTTCCATTCAGTGGTAATGTGATCCATAAGTGCATAGGTATCACTGAACAGCAGCCCGGTATCAATCGTCAGCACCGGCAGGTCTGGCACTATGTCGCGCAGCATATGCAGCGCCACAATCCCGGTCGGTTGAAAGCTGGTCACCATGGCGAGCTTCTTGCCAAAGGTTTCCCATGCCCACCCCAGAATTTCGACGGGTGATGCAGTTTCAAACCGCTGATTTAGGGTCTCTAAGTCCAGCACGTTATACTCCAACTAGAAGCAAAACCCTACGGCAACTGTTCGCAGCTTTCGTGAACATCATTCACACAAATGCTGTGGAAAAAGGCGATTAGCCCGCTGCACCGGTCATGATCGCTCGCAAGATAATAGCGGCCATCAGCGCGAATCCCCAGATATAGCTGCCCATCGCCGGGCGCTTTTTGGCCGTTGTTTCGACAAAAATGAAGAATGGCAGCGCCAGCATCGCCCCCGCGCCATAGATCAAATGTACTTCATCATGAGGGCGGAATCCGAAGGCGTACATTGCCAGTCCGATAGCAGACTCCACGATCATGAGCGCGGTAACAGCATATACACCCCGTCGGAAGGCGCGGGTTACATCGCCATGCCGAATTAGCCCGATGTATACAGCCAGTATAAGCATAATCAGCCCGACAATGAGCGCCGCCCGGCTGATCAAAAAATGCAGTTCTTTGAGGATAGGATAAAGTTCGTTCATGGTTTAAGCATCACAGCAGACGTCATAGTTCAATAATCGCGCCTTCATAAGGTCGCAGTGTTAGATGATTCTGGACTGACTTGCCTTCGCGATCGAGCAGAGTCGTCAGCCGAATTTCGCCCATTATCTCTTGCGGTAGAGAAATAGATTTCATCTCTGCGGTGAAATTCAATAAAATGGCAAATGCGCTTTCTTCTGCGCGCCGCACATAGGCAAATACACCATCGCCAGCATCGAAAGAGCGATAGCCGCCTATGGTCAAAGCCGATATTGCAGAGCGCATCGCCAGCAAACGACGATACAGCGTAAGCGTAGAATCCGGGTCATCTTTCTCAGCTTCCACATTCAACGTGGCGACGTTACGCGCAACCGGCAGCCACGGCGCGCCGGTGGTGAAACCGGCCTTTTCATCGCCTTCCCAGTGAAAAGGCGTCCGGCAGGGGTCACGGCTAAGGCCAAGGTTGATGCCCTGCGGATCGCGGTATTGTTCTGGCGCTACTTCGCCATCGGTCATGCCCAGCTCTTCGCCCTGATAAATGAAGGCCGTGCCGCGCAGCGTGAGCAGCATCATCGCAGCCATACGGAAACCTTCGCCAAAGCGCGATGCCAGCCGCATCTGGTCATGATTACCGAGCACGTAGTTCGTGCCGCCTTCCGGAAGCAGCGCATCGTATTCATCTACAAATCTGCGGATCACGCCGGCATCCCAGGTCAGCATCAGCGGTGCAAAATTGAACGGCAGGTCAACTTCCGGGTGTTCTGTGCTGCCCGCATATGAGGCGATATAGCGGGGGTCGGTTGAATAATCAATCTCACCAACGCTCACCCGATCATCAAACTCGCGGAAGACATCGCCCATTTCAGCCACCAACCGATGAATGCCTTCGGCTTTTTCGCTGTAAACACGCGCCAGCCGGTGGCTCGGGTTGTCGCCGGGCTTCCACGAATTAGAAGGTGGGTTATTTCGAAATTCAGGGTCTTTCATCAGGCGATCAACCGTATCAATGCGAAAGCCATCGAGGCCGCGCCGCAGCCAGAAGCGAATCTCGTCAAAGACTGCGGCTTTCACTTCAGGATTACGATAATTCAGTTCCGGCTGTTCCGGGGCAAAGTTATGCATGTAATACTGCCCGGTAGCTTCGTCCCATGTCCATGCCGCGCCGCCAAAATACGCCAACCAGTTATTCGGCGGGCTGCTATCAGGCTTCGCATCGCGCCAGATATACCAGTTACGTTTCGAGTTATTCCGACTGCTGCGAGACTCTAAAAACCATGGGTGCTGATTACTGGTGTGATTAGGCACCAGATCGAGGATGACCTTCAAGCCGCGATGATGCGCGCCAGCTAACAGTTCGTCAAAATCGTCCAGCGTCCCGAACAGCGGATCAATATCCGTGTAATCCGATACGTCATAGCCAAAATCCACCATGGGCGATTTGAAGATTGGTGAAAGCCAGAGCGCATCTACGCCGAGCCAGACAAAATAGTCCAGTTTCTCGATGATACCGCGCAAATCGCCAATACCATCGCCATTTGAATCTTTGAAACTGCGGGGGTAAATCTGATAAAAGACGGCGGATTGCCACCACTGGCGCATGAACGCAAATCCTTAACCCGACATCTTAAAATGAGGGGTATGACAGGAACCCCTTCCCTAGCTCAGAGAAGGGGTCAAGAGATGAGCGCTATTCTACCATGCGAACCCGCGCCAGTACCCAGTCCACAATTGTGGGCAGGAAATCTGGCGTGAATTCGGTTCCCAGTGTCGCATATTCGGCCACTGCGCCGGTGACCGCTTCTTGAAACAGATGATTGGCATTCGGCAGAATCACGATTTCAAAATCTTCGTTGCCTGCTTGTTCTAACGCGGCTTCCATCGCCGGGGCATTCTGGGAAGCAATCACCTGAACATCCTTCCCGCCAAACAGTCCGAGTACCGGGATAGTCACCCGCGCCCAATCCCCAGAGGCATCCCAGTTGAGAAGTTCCTGATACCATGGGTTTTCATAAGCAGACATAATCGCATTCACAGCATCCTCAACCAGCGCCGCAGGGTCGCTGTACCCGGTCGCTGCCAACTCTTCAGGCGTCGAGGTTTCAGCCATCCATGTATACATTTCGCGCGCGTTTTGTTCGGCAGTTTCAAGATCGCCATCCGCAACAGCCGTCAATGTGCGCGAAACAAAATCACGAAAAGTTACCCCCTCTTCTTCGGTGATCTCGCCCTCTTCAGACGTACTGGTCACCATCGCGATGTTCTGCTCAATCAACAGGTCGAGGCCTACAACTGCCGGAGGCGCCATGCCGATCACAAATGCCAGATTGGGATTATTAGCGCCCAGATAGGCAGCCGATAAACCGCCTTCACTGTGGCCGAGCAGTCCAATCTGTTCTGGATCAATCTCATCTCGCGTAAGCAGGTAATCCACAGCAGCAGAAGCATCGGCAACAAAATCAGCAATCAGCGCAGTATCGAAATCGCCCGTTGATTCCCCCACGCCGCGATCATCGTAGCGCAGCACCGCCACGCCAGCGCGGGTTAACGCATCCGCAATCAGGGCGAACGGCTTGATGGCGGCCGCCGGGGCAAGGTTTTCATCACGATTCTGTGGGCCACTACCGCTGACCAGCACGACAACCGGAAATGGCCCTCCGCCTTCTGGCAATGTCAGCGTCCCTGCCAGTACTACATCCTCTGCGCCACCGGGAAATGTGACATCTTCAGCGATATACGGCAGCGGCACGGTGGGTTCAGCAGCTAACGGCATGATGGATTGCAGCACCGGCACAAATACGGATTCATGCAGCACGTCGTATCCATCTTCATTGGCTTGGAACAGGACGATGTACGAACGCCCGTCTTGATTAGCCAGCGCCAGATCCACGCGAATGACGCCTCCACCAATTGGAACATCCACCTGATAAACGTCCCACTGCATTCCATTCGCTTCAACCTGCTCGACGGATGAGGGCATTTCCGCAAGTCCAAGCTGAGGCAGCAGTGATAGGATCACCTGTTCCAAACTTGCCGGGGCGGCTTGAATCGCCAGCAATGTCACGTCAGTAGGCGACTCTCCGCGCATATACAGTCCATTACCCGCCGCCGTCCAACCTTCCGGCAGAACACCCTGAACTTCCATCAATGGGTCACTGAACGGCTCAAGCATGATCGTTTCCTGCGCGGCTGCGCTTACTGTCATTGTCAATACAAACAGGCAGCCCAAGATAATTTCTGAGAGCTTACGCATACTTTTCTTCTCCTGAAAAGAATCGTGAGTGATCGATCTACATGCAGAATCTATATTGAGGGGTAGTCCATCTACATCCCCCAATTTCAGAGGCGCGGAGGTATACTGCCTTCGTGCCTATGGAACTGTAGAAGTGAGATTAAACGCCTAAAGGTCGAACTGATAGCCTGAGCCGCTAGCCGGAAGCGGAGGCTGCTGTTGAGGGCCAGCGCGGCGCTGTTGTACCGCATTCCAAAGCATGTTATACGCGCTTAAACTCATCATACCGGTGAATGAGGTTTCGGTACGGTTACGGCCCTTTTTTTGTGTTGCAGTGATGAAGATATCGTCATCAAGTTGCTCGGTGCTGCCACCGCAGCGAACCATACGCACCAATGACCCGCCAGAGGGAGGCGGCACCGCCAGAATTGCACCGGCAGTATAAAAATCTCCGGCCAGCAGCGCCTTCTTCAACGGCTCAACATCTTCAAAGTTGATAGCGCCGATCATCTGGAAATCGCCATCTTTTAGCCACTTGTTTCCATCTTCACAGAACGGTTTATGCGCACTTGAACGTGCCATCAATGCTGCGATAAGCAGGATGGCTAAAATTTCTAACACCCAGTAGCCGTAAAGCATCTCGCGGTTTAACTCTACTCCTGACGAAGAGGTAGTGGCGCTTGTACGAGTAATTGTCATCCCTTGTTGCGCAAGGTACTCGGTAAATCCTAGGAACCCAACTTGCCCAATTTCTTCCTGTAGGAACGAATCAAGCAGCCGCTGGCCGCCCTGCACCTGTGAAATTAAGCCGGGAACGTCTTTGATCGCCACGATCTGAGCGGCCGCTACCATCTCGCCCACATATTCAGCTGTTCGATACGTGCCATAAGAGATCGCGCCTATTAACAGACCGATTAAAATAGCGACGAGGGAGTTACGAATTTTGCCCCATTTCACTGCCAGCGCCGCGAATGTTCCACACAAGAACGCCAGAATCAGTGGGGATAGCGGCACCAGATAGATAGTTTTAGAGATAAGATATGCGATGATCCCAAGAATTAATCCGACAATCACAATCATGATCAGTGCCAGAATAAACCCCGAAATTGAAACGCGTCCGCTTGGCGAATATTCTTTCATTATTTCTCGCCCTTTGATTTTGAGATAAAAATTGAAGCAATGAATCCCATTTTATGTAAATCTCAATATTTTGCGAGTGCGCGATTCCTCTGCTGACTTTGAGCCAGATACGGACATATTGACGATGCTGGCTCTGTATGACAAAATCTTCGGCGGTCTTGTATAACTGAACCGCATCAAGAAGTTTCTGCTTTCAGGCAGCAGTACCGTTCAGGTAGAAACGGGTAAATGCGATGGATGTGGTCACACAATCAACAGATCGTTTATGGTTCTGTTTAAAGTGTGATTTTTTATTATTGAGTAGACCCACCCGAACAAAATGCCGCCAAACGTTTCAGTTACTTTATATAAGGATGGTTTTAGATGAGAGAGCTTAATTCAACCGAGCAAATCATGCTCTTCGTGGTGCTTGGCATCTCGATAGCCGGTTTGCTATATGCGTTCTATTTGGCGCGGCAGATTCTGGCCGAGCCAAAAGGTACGCCAAAGATGCAAGAAGTGTGGAATTACATCCGCACTGGCGCAAATGCCTATCTGCGCTCGCAGCTGCGCATTATTGCCGTATTGATCGTCGTGCTGGTCGTTGTCCTTTTCTTCAGCGTCTACGTGATTAAACCCACGCCTTATGCAATTGAGCGTTTTTGTCCCGAATTAGCCACACAGATTCGCGCGCAATTTGAGGAAGAAAACCCGATTGCTGAAGGCGCTACGCTGTCATTGGCAGAGTTGAATGCCCGCGTCTACGCTGAAGAAGCGCTGATTGTTCAACACGGCACGGAGGAATGCGAAAGCGCCCGCACGAATATCGCCTTCGGTCGTGCTGGCGCATTTGCGATGGGTGCTATTTTCTCCGCGCTTGTCGGTTTCGGCGGCATGAATATGGCGGTACAGGGCAATGTGCGCGTGGCTTCTGCCGCGATTGACCCGAAGCGCGGCTATGGGGATGCCCTTCGCATCGCTTATCGTTCCGGCACTATCACCGGTATGTTGACGGACGGGCTAGGACTTCTAGGCGGCACGGTGATCTTCTTGATCTTCGGGATAGCCTCGCCAGATGCGCTGCTTGGCTTCGGTTTTGGCGGCACGCTGCTGGCGCTGTTCATGCGCGTAGGCGGCGGCATCTTCACCAAAGCGGCGGACGTTGGCGCCGACCTTGTCGGTAAAGTTGAAGCCGATCTGCCCGAAGACGATCCGCGTAACGCAGCCGTTATTGCTGATCTTGTGGGCGACAACGTCGGTGACTGCGCCGGTATGGCAGCAGACATTTTCGAGAGCTACGAGGTCACTATCGTTTCCGGATTGATCCTCGGCCTCGCGCTGGCAACCGTCACCCGCAGCCCGATTTTCATCGTCTTCCCGCTGGTGGTGCGCGGTATCGGCGTGCTCAGTTCTATCATCAGCACCTATCTGGTCAAATCCACTTCCGGCAAAGACGCGCTTTCCGCGATCTCGCGTGGCTTCTACAGCGCGGCGGTGATCTCAATCGTGATGTTCGTCCTGCTGACCATCGGATACATGCGTGATCCGAATATCGCTAACGGCGGTGTGATCTGGCAGCCATTGGCCTCTGTCGTTGTTGGCATCATCCTGGCAATTGTGATCGAGAAGGTTACTGCCTACTTCACTGATACCGAACACTCACCGGTGAAGGATATCGCTAAGAATACGCAAACTGGCCCGGCAACGACCATTCTTAGCGGCCTTTCCAGTGGTATGGAAAGCAGCACCTGGGGAATTATCGTGATCGCCGGAAGCATTCTAGCATCAGTGGTGATTTTCACCGCCTTCCCCATTGTTGATAACAGCGGCATGCAAGTTGTTGATACTTTCACCGCTGTGCTCTACGGCGTGGCGATGACCGGTATCGGTATGTTAACGCTGACCGGCAACAACGTGGCGATGGACGCCTTCGGCCCGATTTCGGATAACGCTCAAGGTATTGCTGAACTAGCTGGCGAAAGCAGCGGCGAAGGTGGCAAAATTCTGGAAAGCCTCGATGCCGTCGGCAATACAACTAAGGCCATCACCAAAGGCGTGGCGATTGGCAGCGCGGTGATTGCGGCAGTAGCGCTGTTCGGCTCATTCCTCACCGATACCCGAATAGTGCAGCTCGGTTTAGGGGTGCCGCTCAACGAAACGCTGTTTGCCACCGGCATTAATATCGCCGATCCGATCGTATTCATCGGCTTCCTTGTTGGCGGCGGTTTGATCTTCATGGTTAGCTCGCTGCTCATTCGCTCGGTCAATCGCGCAGCGTTCAAAATGATCGGCGTGGTGCGCAGGCAGCTTCGCATTCCGGGAATCATGGAAGGCACCAAAACACCAGACTATGCTGAAGCCGTCAGCATCTCCACCCAGGCGGCGCAGCGTGAGCTGCTGCCTCTTGGCGTGATCGCCGTATTAACTCCGGTGATCATCGGCTTCACATTTGGTGTCGCGGCGCTGGGCGGCTTCAACGCCGGCATCATCCTCGCCGGTCAGTTGATGGCCGTGTTCATGAGTAACGCTGGTGGTGCGTGGGACAACGCCAAGAAGTATATTGAAGAAGGGCATTACGGCGGCAAGCGCTCTGATGCACACAAAGCGGCGGTGGTTGGCGATACTGTCGGTGATCCTTTCAAAGATACGGCTGGTCCCGCGCTCAACCCGATGATCAAGGTGGTCAATCTGGTGTCGCTGCTGGTGGCCCCGGTCGTCGTGACCGTTCAACTGACAGGAACAAGCACGACGGACGTGATTAAAATTGTGGTCATGATCGTGCTGACAGTCGTGGTCGTTGGCGCAATTGCGATGAGCAAGCGCCCGGATAAAGAAGTAGAAGAAATCACCGAAGCGGTGGCACATTCCGGCGCAGGTGATTAAATATTTGCGTTAGGTAAATAAAAAGGGAGGCTGTGAAATCACAGCCTCCCTTTTTATTTACGTCGAGCAGCAGAACCCGGGCTGCACACTCATTCAGACGGCGATGTGTGAGCATAGGCAAGTTCAAAATGCTCCACCACCGGTTTGTTCACATAAAAATGATGCAGCGCGGCGCGCCATCGTTCATAGGCTGGTGACTGCCGGAAATTCACCATATGCGCGTCAAGATTTACCCATTCCACTAGCAGCAGAAACCGCCCCGGCGTTTCCATGCAGCGCCGCAGTTCATGGCGAATATAACCATCGGTTGCGGCGATAATCGGAGACGCCAGTCGGAAAGCTTCAAGAAATGTGTCTGCCTGCTCCGGCGCGACATCTAATACTACATGCTCTAAAATCACCGCTCTTCCTTTCGTATGAAAAACCCACTTTAGCAGAATTTCGACTCGCAGCATTCACAATTCGCGAACACGACTTCACAACAGCGGCATTTTTTCGAGTTCTGCGTAATCGTAGGCCAATTCACGCCATGCCCGCCCGAGGCGTTTCATGCCTTCCTCGATTTCGGGGGCGCGGTGGGTGGCGTAGTTCAAGCGCATACGATAGCTGCCGCCGCCATTGGTGAAAAACATGTTACCAATAGCGTAGGCAACGCCCATTTGAATTGCTGAGATATATAGTTCAGCGGCAGTCGGGCCGCTTTTCGGAAGTTCAACCCATAAATACAGCCCCCCCTGCGGCGTATTCCAGCGAGAACCCGGCGGCAGGTAACGCGAAGCGGCTTCAAGGGCAACATCACGGCGGCGGCGCAGTTCCCGATTATTGCGTTCCAACTGCTGGGCCAGCACGCCGCGCTCCAGCATCAAGTGAATCGCGCGCTGGTTCAGCGCAGGCGTAGACACATCGGCGGCATGTTTCACACGCACTAACCGATCAAAATGAGTGCCATCTGAAATGAGATAGCCGATGCGCATTCCGGGCAGCAGGTTTTTTGTAAACGCGCCCGCGTGCAGCACCGTATTGCGCTCATCTAATGCCTTCAGCGGCGGAATCGCTTCGCCTTCAAAACGAAATTCATGATATACACCGTCTTCCAGCACAGGCACGTTATATTCAGTAGCCAGATTCAAGAGCTGGCGGCGGCGGTGCAGCGGCATCACCCGCCCCGTCGGGTTCTGGAAGGACGGCATCACGTAAATCAGGCGCGGCGAATGTTCCAAAATCGCGTTTTCCAGCATATCCAGACGGATGCCATCTTCATCCATCGGGATGCCTTGCAGGCGAATGCGCCTTGCCCGCGCCACATCAATAATACCTAGATAGGTGGGGTTTTCGGTGATTAATAGATCGCCTTCGCCCAGCAGCGCCTGCACTACCAGATCAATCGCCTGCTGCGATCCGCCCGTGATCAAAATTTGATCCGCAGAACAGCGAATCCCTAGCGCGCTGACGTAATCGCGCACCGTGACTCGCAGTGGGCCGAAACCTTCGGTCTGTTCATACATGAGCGCCTGCGCGCCATCTCGATCTAAAACGGTATTGATCGCATGGCGTAAATGCTGTGCTGGTAAAAATTCTGCGGGTGGCGCGCCGCTGCTAAAGTTGATCACACCGGGCTTGCGCGCCAACCTCATCATTTCTTGCAGCGATCTATCGGCGATCGGTTGAGATTCATTGTGATGATGCGCGCTTGGATGCCCTGCGCTGGGCGTTGGCATCGGCATAGATTCGCGTTCCCCAGCCACAAACGTACCGCGCCCGGCATGCGCGCTTAAATATCCTTCGGCGCGCAGTTCAGCATATGCGTTGACCACACTAATCCGACTGATGCCAAGCTGGCGCGCAAGATCGCGACTGGCGGGAAGCCGGGTGCCCGCAGAAAGCAAGCCACTTTCAATCTGGGCGCGTATATGACGAATGAGCTGGCGATAAATAGGCTCTTCGCTGTTACGATCCAGCGTAACCGAGAGTGACGTACTCAGCATGTTAGACTCTCCTACCAAGTTGTCTATATGACAGCATCCCCTTTCGGGGCTTAATATCTATAGAAACCTCTAAACGACTCGAAGAATTCGACTAATATACCATTGCAGTCCAAGCGATACCAATTTCATTATCGCCAGAAAAATTGTGCCTTTTCATCCCATTCTAGAAATAAAAAAGGACAGCGCGTTGGCCGTCCCTTATTAGCAGTTGATACTGCGCTGTTTACGGCCCGACCTCTACGTGTAAAACTTCAGTTAATACGACAGCCGCAACCTCAGTTGTGGCGCGCTTCACCTGCGGTTGGGAAGCAGTCGTAACAGGATCACCATCTTCATCGTTCACTTGCGTAAACAATGTGGCAAAGGTATCCAGCGCCAGTAGGTTATCAATCGTGTCTTCAATCGTCTCAACATTCAAATCGCTGACAATGACATGCGGAGTTTCCAGCGCAGCGTAGCGCACTGGCGGCATATCTGGAAGTGATTTGCTCACTTCATAGCTCAGATCCATTTGCCTGTTCAAATAGGAAGGAATTACGAAAACAGCCGTATAGAACGTCTTGTTTTCCATTTCGACAATGACATCACAGGCATCATAAGTGCCAGACTCGGTGTGTTTTTCGAGCCAGATACATTTGGGAATCAGCAGGGCTGCCGCGTTCATAATCTGATCTTTCTACTCAACGGGGTGTTTCCGCGTAATCTGCGGAGAAATGATGATCTAAGGATTATTTTGCAGAATAAGCCCAAATGAAAACCATGTCAATAAAGGTTGGTAATACCTTATTGATCACCCCGGGGCACTCGTTAATTTGCCTCATTTGACACTAATCCTTACACTCCGTATACTCACTTTTGAACTATAAATACCATCGCGGGATCTGTTCAATCGTCCGCCGAGGAGAATTGCCATGATTCAGGGGAACGACAGCTTCCGGCTGATCGTGCGTCGAGGCCCCCAACCGAACCAGTCGTATGAACTGAATAAAGATATCGTTACGCTGGGGCGGGACATTACAAATGATATTGTGATTAACGATCCCGAGGTGAGCCGTCATCATTTGCGATTAACACGCGGTGCGGGCACCTTCGCCATTGAAGATCTTGGCTCTACGAACGGTACCTTTATTAATGGACAGCGCCTCACCGGGCCACGCCCCCTTCGCCCCGGCGATATGGTCGGGTTGGGAGAAACGGTAACGCTGGCATACGAAGCAGCAGCATCGGCGATGACTGCGGCAGACGCACCGCCTGCCGGCACTATGTTGAATCCGGCGCAGCGTTCGCAGCCGATGCAGCCTTCACAGCCGGTCTCTCCGCAAAGTGCGCCGCCATCACAACCCTACGCACCTTCATCGCCCTATGCGCCACCGCAGGGCTATCCACCGGCGGCATCACAACCGGCGCAGCCGATGCAGCCTTCACAGCCTTATTCGCCGCAGGGTGCATCGCAGCAGTATCCGCCTTACAATCCCTCACAGCCTTATTCACCATCCACAGGCTATACCGGCGCTCAACCTTCATCACCCTACGGCGCGCCATCGGCATCAATGCCTGCACAGGTGCCGCAGGGTACGGGTTATGGTGACTACGATCCCTATGCCATCCGCGAAGAGGGGCAAAATAATACCGCTCGCTTTGTCTTGATTGGCTGCGCACTGCTTTCGATTCTCTGCTGCTGCTCGACCATTGTTGGCGCAGTCGCAGTCGATCAGATGTGCCTGTGGAATCGCCTACCGATTATCTATCCGATCTTGCAATCGCTAGGTTACGTCTCCATTTGCTGAGGCGTATCAGCGTATCGGTATCCACTGCCGTTATGACGCATCCTCTATCATTCGGCTAGTTTGCCGGGCGTGTCATCATCACGCCCGGTTTTCATAGAATTTTCAGGTCTTACGATGGCGAATGACCCGGCTATCACCGATACATGCGCAAATCATCTTATAGAAACCGTCAACCCTGCGCGACAGATTGATTGTACTTACGACAATTGCAACCCTGCTCTTCGCCCCCTATACTTTTCTCGTTTATAACTTCAATTCTGGAAATATCATGCCCGTTGTCGTCATTTTCATCTTCGGCGCAGTCGTCATTGGCAGCGGAGCGATGCTGGCTCCAGCCTGGCCGACGAAACATCCACGTATCGGGCTGAATGCCGCCCTTGCGCTGGCGTTGGTCGTCGTCGGCGCGTTGTTCTGGGCGAATTTATTTGGCTGGAACACGTTAGTCATTGACTATCTCTTGTTTGCGTTGGTCACTAGCATCTTCCTGTTCGGCACACTCTCGTTCGGTCAAAAACGTGCCGAAAAGAAAGGTGAAGAACTGCTGGACAAGGATCAAGGATGGCCGGGGCCTGGCGACCTGCTCTTCTTTGCGCTGGTCACGGTTATCTTCGTCGCGCCGGCACTGATGCTGCCGGTACCGCTGGATACCGACGCGCAGGGTTTTGGCTATCTGGCGCTCATGGCTCGCGAAGGTGCGGGTTTCACCACACTTGCTCCTTTTCACCCCGAAATCAGCTATCTATATTCGCCGGGTTTCATCGGTATGGTCGCCTATATCAGCCAGCAGTTGGGGCAAGGCATGCACGATGTGCAGTTTGGCATTGCTGCCATCATGGGCATCGTCATTGTTTTCCTCGCCTACGACTTTGGCGCTGAGCTTCAGGATAAGCGGTTGGGGCGAAGCATGGCCGTTGCCGCGCTTCTGGGTACCGGACTATATACCGCCTTCATGGATTCGCATTTCACCACTTTGATGGCACTGGTTTTCACTTTTGCATTCTTCATTTATACATACCGCTATCTGCGCGATGGCTATCCCGTAGATGCGCTTGGCGCCGGGCTAATGTTCGGTGCGACTGCCATCACCCATCCTGATACGATGATCATCCTGCTGCTTGGCTATACGCCGTGGCTGATCAGCATGTGGCTGGGGCAGCCGCGCCCGACGGTGAAGCGATGGCTGGTGCTGGCATTAGGAATCCCGCTGATCGGAGTTTTCTCAGTTTCGCCGTGGCTGTTCAGCATCCGCGATTTGTTAGGCTCAGAAATTGCCTCGCCATTTGAACGCAGCGCAAGTCACATTATCGTCATGATCGCCTACCACGGTATCTTGATTGTGCCCGTCGCCATTATCGGGGCAATCACCGGGCTTAGCCGGCGCTCTCAAGCGGCGCTGCTAGCTGTAGGTTGGCTGCTGCTAGCCCTCGACTTTGCCTCATTCGGCATCATAGAAACGCTATTTGGCTGGCTGTTAGGCCCGCTGCTGCGCTATGATTATCCATTCAGCATCGCATGGCACAGCCCGATCATCCCCTATACCATTCTGGGCGGCATCGGGCTGCTCTGGCTGTACAATAAGTTCATCGCGCCTAGGCCAGCCTTGAAGCAGAATTTACGCAAAGCCGCTCCGGCAGTAATAGTTACGGCCATTGGCGTGATCATTGTGGCAATAATTGCGGCGCCAGCTTTTCCGAACCTAATGCGCGGAACAGTACAGTTTTACGGCGCATTTTCCTCTGAGTCCGACGTTCAGGCAATGGAATGGCTGCGCGCCAATACACCTGAAGATGCGCGTATACTCAATTACTCACAGCCCCATGAAGCTGATTGGGCGCCTCTGATTAGCGAGCGAGATACCGTATATTATCGCCCACAGCCATTCTTTGTAGGGGATGAAGTTAGTCTTACTGAGCAGGAACGCCTGCGCGCATTCTGGCGCGACCCGGCCAATCCAGAGAATGAAAGCTTGCTGCGTGAAGCTGGCATTCACTTTGTGCTGCTGCCGCAGGTGATCGGAAACCCGAATGCCTTTAGCAGCATGTGGCGCTGGCGAGAACCTTTTATTGAGACCGCGAGCAGCCAGATTGAAGACGCGCCCTATCTTACCGAAGTATTTGACGCGGAGGGTGCGCGGGTGTATCAATTAAACGACGGATAATGCTTCTAACTCATGCCAAACGATCCGCCCGGCGGCAGCGACGACAGCCGCGACCATTTAGAGAATAACGATCCCGATTCATCACGCCCACCCGAAGGGGTGCCGGCGTCAGTTGAATTCATGGAGATGATGCGGCAGGCGGCCGCTCGCTTTAGGCCTGCCTCTACCCCTGATAATCCGGTTGAGGTACCGCTCACCCCTCCGCCCAAATTCGATTACTCATTTGACGAAGATGAGGATGAAGAATTTGAACTGGCGGATGAATATGAGGATGATCTTCTCGATGATGAGGGGAAGGCGCAGCCCACCCCACGCCGTAAACGCCGCCGCAGGTCACGCACAATTGGCATTATTGCGGGTATCGTCCGAACCATGATCATCATCGTGGTTGCCGCCGGGTTAACCGCGACCATCTTCACATGGTTCACGCCGAATGAATTTCTGACTACAGATGTACGCGAAAGTTTAAGCGTTGCCATTGCCACCGATTCGGCAAGTGCGCTGCCTACGGCCTTACCAACACCGAACTGGGCGCGGCGAATTGGCATCGTCTCAGGTCACCGCGGCCCGCAAAACGACCCTGGTGCGATCTGCCCGGATGGTTTGACCGAAGCTGAGATCAATTTCAATGTGGCACAGCAGGTCGTTCAGGGTTTACAGTCCCGCGGCTATACCGTTGATCTGCTCGATGAGTTTGATCCCCGTCTGGACGGTTATCAGGCGACGGCGCTGGTCTCCATTCATTCTAATACCTGTCAAAGTTTCGGTGAGGTCGTCTCCGGTTTCCTCGTAGCATCGGCAGCGGCGCGCGCAGGTTCAGGCGGCACCGACGAGCAGTTGGTAGATTGTCTCGCCCAGCATTACGCTGTTGCTTCAGGCTTAGAACGGCGTACCGGTGTCACCGTAGATATGACCGATTACCACACTTTCCGCGAAATTAACCGCCAAACGACGGCGGCCATTATCGAGCTTGGCTTTATGCTGGCTGACCGAGACGTGCTGACCAGTAGACCTGATGCATTAGCCAACGGCATTACCGATGGCATCCTCTGTTATCTAGAGCCGGGCGTTATTGAGCCAACAGTTGAAGGTATACCCGGCGACACCTAATCAAGGGACGATTGATCGCTTTATGAATTACGAATTGGTTTTCTACACCCGCACATCAGGCTGCCCATTTGTGACGCTGGCAAAGCGCGTTTTGAATGATTATGGCGTGAGCTATCACGAAATTTTCATTAATGATGACGATACTGCCCGCTCGCGCGTGCTGGAATGGACAGGCTTCCTTTCCGTCCCTACCATCGTAGTGGCTGAAGCTGGTGAAGTGCTGCCCATCACTATACCAGAACCGCTGCCTCGCGGCGCCAGCCCGCGCGGCATTGATCGGGGTTATATGATTACCGAACCGGGCAGCGAAGAACTGCTGTACTTTCTACTGCGCCACAAATTCATCGCAGAAATTGTGCGGGATTAACTCTGCATCGTTAACCCTACAAAAGTAATTATTCTGCTGCTAAACTGAGGCACAATTGGAGGGGTCGCATAGTGGCCTAGTGCGCTCGCTTGGAAAGCGAGTAAGGGTGCAAGCCCTTCGCGGGTTCGAATCCCGCCTCCTCCGCCATGATGCAGAACGGGCGCACCGATAATTAGTGCGCCCGTTTTTGTTCTACAATAGAAATAGATGCAGCATGGAGCAAGCCTAAACAGTGGAAAAGCTCCCGAACTATATTACCTTCAGCAGAATACCCCTTGCGCTAAGCCTATTTTTTACAACCCCATTAAACGCCGCCTTCTACTTGATTTACGGGCTTTGCGGGTTAAGCGATTTTCTAGACGGATTTATCGCTCGAAAAACGGGAACCACCAGCGAATTTGGCGCGAAGCTGGACTCTCTCGCAGACCTGATCATGATGGGCGTACTTCTGTTTATGCTGTACCCTGTGGTCAGTCCTTCAACAAACGTTATCGTCTGGATTATTGTCATTGCCGTGATCCGGCTCATCTCAGTGCTGACTATCTTCAAACGCTACAAAACCTTTGCCGTGCTCCACACATACGGCAATAAAATCACCGGCATCCTTATATTTTTATTCCCCGTATTTCTACTTTTCCTGTCCCCCACACTGCTGCTTTATGGCGTTTGCCTTGTAGCCAGCATCTCAGCGGTTGAAGAATTACTGATTAACCTGACATCAAGCGAACTGCGTGTGAACCGGGGTAGCATCTTTGACTCATCGAAATTATAACCCTAGGGGCTAACCGGGAATATTCAGCGGCGTGCAGTCAATATTCAGATATGGCGAAAAGTTCGGCCAGATAGAGGCATTATTTTCAAGCTGAAGGAATCGCCCATTTACGATGCCCAGCGAACCATCGGGAAGATATCCCATCACATAGCAGCCGTAAAACGTTACAAAGGTGTTATCAGTGTGCTGCCCGATCAACACTGCGGGTAAAAAGCCGTTCAAATAGCTGTGACCGGCGCTCGCGCCTGTCTGCATATAGGCGCCCGTATAGACATCAATATAGTAAGTGTTGGCGTAGCCCGCCGCGAAAGAGTTTGCAACTGGGCGATAATCTACTGCCGGAGCGCCGTTAGGCCGCGGCCCCGGAAGTGGTTGCAGCCACATAGCATAGGCATCCGGATAATTACGCAGGTTGATATTGGCATAATACTGCTTGACGGCAACTTCTGCGTCGCTGGCCTGCTCAGGGGACGCATTAACAGGTTGCAAGTTGTAACAGCTTTGATTCAAGATCGAATTCAGCGTCACAAAATCAGGCTGATAGGTTGCAAACCGGGTGAAATGACCATCCTGAATACGCCAACCATTGTTGTAAACCATGTCGTAACAGCCATAGTATGCTCGCACTGAACCATTATCTTGATGGCTCACCAGAACACTGATCACTTTCCCGGCCTGTGTCGCGCTGGAAGATTCTAGAACGCCAAAATAAGGCAGAACATACTGGGTATTAGAGTAGCCGTTGACGAACTCGATGTAAGAGGAAGGCGGTGTATTCCATAAAGCGTAGGCTGACTGGTAATTTTGCAGGCTGATATAGTTGTAAAATGCCATCAGCGCGTTTTGAGGCGTGCTAAAACCACCGGGCACCTGTGCTTGCGCAGCCGCAGAGCTACCAATCGTCAACATCAGCACAACAATCAAAACTAGCTTCTTCATTTCACACCTTTCACCCTATGCATCAAACCGGTTCAATTCCCCGAACTATTACAAAGCGTAGCACAGTTCATAAGGCCTTAAATCACCCTGTTGAACTACAGGCGCTAAATCAAAAGGCGGCCAGTTGGCCGCCTTTTGATTTAGAAGAACACTTTGGCGATACTTAACGCGCCCTGATTCCAGGGAACGCGGTGCGAAACACCAGATTGGCCTTCAAAGCTGTGTAAGTTATCCAGATACCACTGGTAATTGCGGATCAAGGCGTCTTTATTGCTGTACTGCGGCTTATATCCCAGTTCGTGATCGGCCTTCTCAATCGAAACAAACGAGTCTTTGCCGGCAGTTTCGTATACCCACGCATACAGCGGCGAAAGATTTAGCTTTTCCAGTACTTTCAGCCCGAAGATCACCGGGCTGGCAGGGAACGGCATAATCTTCTTGTTGTATCCGGCGTAATCAAGCACCGCCTGATAATCTTCGCGCATCGTAGTATATACTTTTGCGCCGATATTGAACGTTTGATTCGTAACCTTTTCATCCAACGTTGCGGTCAGGTAAATAGCGTCGCACAGATCTTCAACATCCAATAATTGATACCGGTTATTGCCGCTTCCAATCATCGGGAAGCCGCGCCCATCCTTCGCCCAATCGTAAAACAAAGCAAATACACCCAGTCGTTCCGGGCCGATAAATGATTTGGGGCGAATAATCGGGACGATTAATCCCTTCTCGCGATATTCAATGCACACCTCTTCCGCCATGATCTTGGCCTTACCATACGGCCCAACCCCGACCAGCGCATCCGTCTCCAATAACGGATGGTGATCTGGCACGCCGTACACTGCGGTAGAAGAGACATGAATAACTCGCGAGGCTTTGTGCCGGAAAGCTGAATCCAGCACATTACGGGTGCCATCAATATCGGTGCTGAAAATATCTTCTTCGTTATACAGTGGCAGCGCCGCCGCTGTATGTATCACAATATCAACGCCTTGCATCGCAGCATCAACATCGGCACGATTGCGAATATCGCCAACAACTTCGGTAATTTGAGCGCGTTCAGGATATTCAAAAGGGGCTATATCCAGAGATTTGACATGATGCCCGCGAGCCAGCAAATGGCGCACAAGGTTGATGCCAAGAAAGCCTGCCCCACCGGTAATTAGGTAAGTTTTTGTATCGCTCATGGTGTGATGACTTCCATCATTGCATAGAAAACACGGCAAGTGTAGTGTTCTATTCCTATGC
>JACSRP010000232.1 GCA_014879665.1 Anaerolineae bacterium
CTTACAGTTAAAAGAAGACCTTACTGCTGAAATTGGACGCGGAACGTATAAGCCGCATCAACGACTGCCCTCGCAGCGTGAACTGTGCGAAGAATACGGCCTCAGCCATATGACGGTCAGACGTGCGATTAATGAATTAATTCAAGAAGGCATCATTTACGCCGAGCAAGGTAAAGGGTTATATGCTGCTGAGCAAAAACAACAGGCAGAGCTAGGCCCACTCTATGGCTTTACCGAGGATATGATGCTTCGCGGCATGAAAGCCTCAAGTCGGACACTGCAAGCCGGGATTATGACTGCCTCGACCATGCTCGCTCACACGCTTCAAGTAGTTGTTGGCGCACCACTGGTGCATTTTCGCCGGCTTCGTTTGGCTGACGATGAGCCGATGGCGCTGCAAACGATTTACATCCCTCATGCGCTGTGTCCCGGTCTTTTGGAGCATGATCTCGAAAAGGGATCGTTATATGAGATTTTGCGCGTTGAATATGGCCTGCACCTTGCCAATGCTGAATCGGCGGCAGGCGCCGACCTTGCGAGTGAAGAAGAGGCTGCCTTACTCAAATTAACCATACCCGCTGCTCTTCTGGTCACAGAACAGCTTACCTATCTCGCTAATAGTCAACCTATTGAGTATGCGCGTTCGATTTACCGGGGAGATCGTTATCGGCTTCAGATTGTTAAAGATAATTCGCCTCACAAGCGAAAATAGGGCGATAGCAGCATCAAACGAGGTCGGTTACGTGTACTAAGGAAAACACATTCATGGCTCGTATTAAACTTGCATACATTGGTGGTGGTAGTACTCGCGCGCCTGGAACCGTCGCCTCGTTCATTGAACAGGGAGAGAATTTTCAGGGTTCAGAAATCGTCCTGATCGATCTGGATAAGGAACGGCTTGAGGTCGTAAAAACTATTGCGGAGAAGATGGCACGCAATCGCGGGATCGATCTTACTGTCAAAATTACCACCAATCGCCGCGCCGGGATTACAGACTGTGACGCCGTGTTAACCAGCTATCGCCCGGGAGGCTTTGAAGCCCGCTATTTGGATGAAAGTATCTCCATCAAACATGGCGTTATCGGGCAGGAAACGCAAGGGCCGGGCGGATTTTTCATGGCCTTACGATCTATTCACATAATGAAGGACATTGTTGAAGACATAGAGTTTTTGGCTCCCAATGCGCGCATTTTCAACTACACCAATCCAATCAACATTATCTCGGAAGCGGTCACGCATCATAGTGACGTGCCGATTTACTCGTTCTGCGAAGGCCCATTCGATTTTGCATCGGCAACGGCGGTCGCTGCCGATCTTGATCCCGACAAACTTGAAACAGTGATGGTCGGCTTGAATCATGGCTGCTGGTCGGTGCGGCATTTGTATGAAGGCCAGGATGTGATCCCCATGCTGCAGGCTGCTTATGAGCGCAAATTGAAAGATGACTCTATAAACACAACTCGCTTGCGACTGCTGAAGCTGGCAGTTGAGATGAACAGCATCCCGGCAGATTACTTCCAATATTATTACTATCGCGATGAAATCGTTGCTGAGATGCAAGCCAAACCAACTACGCGCGCGCAGGATATTCTGGTACATGTGCCAGATTACTGGCGGCATTATCGAGAACAGGCGGCATCCGACAACCCCCAACTCGATCCACAACGCTCACGCGGTGGCATTCACGAACTTGAACTGGCAATTGATGCCATGGATGCCATATTCAACGATCGTGGCGATGTACTGCCGGTGAATTACCCGAACCACGGCGCATTATCCGACTTTCCCGATGATCTGGTAGTTGAAATGCGCGGTCTGCTGGACAAGAACGGCGTTACCCGGCTTGTAGATGGCCCATTACCTAAACATGTTGTGGGACTGGTCAAAATGCTGGGTGAATATCAGGCGTTGGCTGCTGAAGCTGCGTGGTGTGGACGGAGAATTGATGCCATACGCGCGCTTGCCGCCAACCCGCTGGTGATGTCTGTGAATAAAGCAGAAGCCATTTATGATGATCTTGCGGTGGCGCTAAGGGATTATTTACCCGAACGGCTGTTGTCTTAGCGAGGGCTGGCGGGTGAGCTATTTCATAGGTGTTGATGGCGGCAATACCAAGACCATTGCTTTCGTCAGTACATCAGGCGGAAGTATTCTCGGCGCGGCGCGCAGCGGGTGCAGCGACATTTATGGCGCGGCATCTGCTGCCGATGCGCTTGAACAAATCAAATTGGCTGTTGAGATTGCTTTAGAACGTGCCGGATTACAGAGCGTTGATATTGAAGCCAGTTATTTTTGTCTCGCCGGCGCAGATTGGCCGGAAGATTATGCTTTTCTAGATACTGCTATTTCTCGGTTCGGCTTTGGACGCAAGATCACTATCGGAAATGACTCGCTAGGTGCGCTGCGGGCAGGCACGCCCGATGGCACAGGCGTTGTGATTACCTGTGGAACTGGTATCGCCACCGCGGCGCGTAATGCTGAAGGATTGTTCTGGCAGTCCGGTTTCTGGCAAGAATCATTGTGCGGCATTGAGCTTGGAAAATTGGCGCTGCGTGCTGTTTACCGTTCTGAACTTGGTATTGACTCGCCAACAGCGCTTACAACGCTGGTACTCAATCATTTCGGGCAGAATAGTGTTGAGGCGCTGCTTCATCGCTTTTGGAATCGTGAAGCAGCACCGCCAACCAGTGGTGAAGTGAGTAAACTTGCGCCAATAGTGCTGAATGCGGCTGAAGCGGGTGATATCGCCGCTGAAGGTATTGTTCAGGATCACGGAGTGCGACTGGCAGAGTATGCGATAGTTGCAGCGCATAAGGTTCATCTAAATTCGCCATCTTTTCCGCTAATTTTGAACGGCGGCATTTTCCGGCATCCCGGTCAAAAGTTGATTCAGGCAATCATCAATCACCTACGACCTATTTACCCGCACGTTACCCCTATACGCAGTCGTTTTGAACCTGTCGTTGGCGCTCTACTGCTGGCGTTGGAAACTGCTGGCATCATTATTACAGATGACATCATAGGCAAGCTTGAATATAGTTTGCCGTCTCCCGAGTTGTTTTTGACCTGATAGATTGAAGAGAGCGAATGATGACAGAATCCCCTGTGTGCGTTGCCATGATAGGCTGTGGTTGGATGGCGCGCCTGCATATCCAAAATATGTTGCAGCAGCAAGATACCACCCGTCTTGTCGTAGTCAGCGAACCATCTCCAGCGGCCTATGAAGGAGTGATTGAAATATTTAGTAAGTCCGGGCTGCAGCCTCCCCCCAATGAACCTGATTTAACGAAACTTTTGAGCGATTATGCTGACGAACTCGATGCAGCGTTCATTATCACCCCGCACGCTTACCATTTTGAACAGGCATGCGCCTGTCTGGAAGCAGGATTGGATGTGCTGCTCGAAAAGCCCATGGTGATCACCGCAGACGAGGCGCGTCGCTTGATTGAAACGCGCGATAGCACCGGCCAATTGCTGGTGATCGCTTTCAACGGCAGCCTTTCCTCATCTGTCCGAACTGCGGTCAGATTGCTACGTTCGGGGGAACTAGGCGAAATTCTTAGCGTTAATGCCACTGTTTGGGAAGGATGGGCAGAGAAATATACCGGACACTGGAAACAAAATCCGGCTATATCTGGCGGCGGGTTTATGTTCGATACCGGCGCGCACATGCTCAATACGGTTTCTGATCTGGTTGGTGAAGACTTTACTCACGTCGCCGCATGGTTGGATAATCGCACCGCGCCGGTTGATCTGGTTGGTGTGGTGATCGGGAGGTTGGCATCCGGGGCATTGGTGACGATGCAAGCATGTGGCGCAACCATGGATAGCCTTGGCTCAGAGGTCAAGATATTTTGCACTAAAGGCATCCTTCGCACCGGGGTTTGGGGTGAATTCTTTGAGGTGCAGCGCCCCGGAGAAACGCAGGCAGGAACCGGCTTTATGCCTACCACACCGGGCGCATGGCAGCAGTTTCTAGCAGTTCGCAGTGGTCAAATCGAGAATCCGTCTCCGCCAGAGATTGGCTTACGCATGGCGAAATTGTGGGACGCAATTCAGCTTTCCGCTGCACGTGATGGCGCAATGGTTAGCCTTAACGATAGGGTGTTGTAATTATGACTGCTCCGGTACGAGTGACGATCTGGAACGAATATCATGCTGAACAGGTGGTAGAAGCTTCAAAGCGTCTTTACCCGGATGGGATGCATCAGGTCATTGCTGATCATCTGGCAAATCAGGGCTTCAAAACCCGAACGGCGACTCTTGAACAGCCCGAACATGGCCTGACTGAAGACGTATTGAATAATACCGATGTGTTGACATGGTGGGGGCATCTGCGCCATGCAGACGTAGACAGTACCATTGTTGATCGCGTGCAGCGGCGGGTGTTAGGTGGTATGGGGCTGATTGTGCTGCATTCAGGACATGAGTCGAAGATTTTTCAGCGGCTGATGGGAACCTCTTGCGACCTGAAATGGCGCGAAGCCAATGAAAAAGAGCGTGTTTGGGTGACGAATCCCGGCCATTCAATTACAAAAGGGCTGGGTGCTTTTTTCGAAATCCCCGGCGAAGAGATGTACGGCGAGCCTTTTATTGTTCCAGAGCCGGATGAACTGGTTTTCATAAGCTGGTTTGAAGGGGGCGAGGTGTTTCGCAGTGGGTGTTGTTATAAGCGCGGCAACGGCAAGATTTTCTACTTCCGCCCCGGCCATGAAACCTATCCGACTTACTATCAGTCCGAAGTGATGCAGGTAATGACCAACGCTGTTTTGTGGGCTGCTCCATCTGAAGGTGCCAGCATTCCTGGCGAGCGCAACCATATCGTGCCGCTTGAACCGATCAATCTAGGATGAAGCTCTTCTTGAAATTCTAGAAATGGCGATACAATTCAAGCATAGCTAGTTAAAAAGCCACATACGATATACAGCAAAAGGCGTTTGAATTCTAGCCGTGGGGAGGGGAGTGCCCAGTTAAGTGAGTCACTTCCCCGTTATTTCTAATTAGAATGAGCGGCGCGACTCACTATCTTAGGCACTCCACTGACCCGGCAGGGACTGGCCGTGACAGTGAACTCATTGAAACTTATTGTCTCAGGATTGAGCGAAGATTAATGAGGGTGTAGATGACGAAATGTTTGCCGAGGAAATGGGCGGCTTTGCGGTCAAAGCAAATCAGTATGGATCGAAACTTGTCTATCCAGGCGAAAGTACGCTCACACGCAAACCGTAAACGATAGATGTCGGCATTGAACACGTGTTTACGTCCGCGTTTCGGTTGGCGACGGTTGCGGATATTCTGGCAAAAGTTCGGACGCAAGCCAAACTGAAAACCGGAAGGCGAATCAAGCGATTGTTGATCTCCTGACAGCGATGGCGGTGAAGAAACAGGCATCACCGGCTCAGATTGCGCTCGGGTGGGTTCTCACACAGAAGCCTTGGATTGTCCCCATACCCGGCACCACAAAATTACACCGCTTGGAGGAGAACCTTGCTTCTGTTCAGGTCGAACTCTCATCCGATGATTTACTTGAAATTGAACACGCTGCCTCGCAGATTACGATCGAGGGACGCCGGTATTCGGAAGGCTCGCAGCGGATGATTGATCGCTAAGTCCTTTAAGGAATAATCAGGAGAATGTCCTATGTCAGTTCCATCAGTCACACTCAACAATGGTTTGGAAATGCCTTTACTGGGGTTTGGCGTTTTTCAGATCGAGAATCTCGCCGAATGCGAACGCGCTGTCAACGATGCGATAAATACAGGCTATCGCCTGCTTGATACAGCAGCGTCCTATGGCAACGAAGAGGCGATCGGCAAAGCCATTAAACGCAGCAGCGTGGCACGAGAAGAACTGTTCATCACTACCAAACTCTGGATTCAGGATGCCGGATATGAGCGCACCAAACTGGCGTTTGAACGCTCCTTGCAGCGTCTGCAACTGGAATATCTGGATTTGTTTCTGATCCATCAACCCTTTGGCGATGTGTACGGCGCATGGCGAGCGATGGAAGAGCTGTATCGCGAAGGTCGGATACGGGCGATTGGCATCAGCAACTTTCACCCGGATCGGGTGATGGACATGATTGTTCACAATGATGTTGTTCCTGCTGTGAATCAGATTGAAACGCATCCATTCAATCAGCAGATCGAAACCCAGAAATTCCTGAAAGACAACAATGTTCAGATGGAATCGTGGGGACCGTTTGCGGAAGGCAAACACAATATTTTCCAAAATGAGGTGCTGCGTTCCATTGCGAGCAAATATCAGAAAAGCGTCGCGCAGATCATTGTGCGCTGGCTGACCCAACGCGGTGTGGTGGCAATTCCCAAGTCCGTTCGCAAAGAACGTATGGAGGAGAACTTCAACGTGTTCGATATCGAACTCAGTGCTGAAGACATGGCGGCTATCGCCACACTGGACACCAGAACGAGCAGCTTCTTTGACCACCGTGATCCAGCCGTCGTGAAGCGATTGGGTGAGGCAAGACGCCCTACGTAAAGCATAAATCTCATTAATGTAACGTGAAATAGGGATAAGAAAGGGTGTCAAGCTGACGTAAATCGAGGGGATGCCTAAGATCGTGAGTCGCGCCGCTCATTCCAATTAGAAATAACGGGAAAGTGACTCGCTTAATTCATCACTCCTTCATCCAAGTTTGGTGAAGTATACATATGGCTGGGTTTAATGTTCACTCGGAGCCGGAATGACGACGCGGAGAACTTGGGCTGATCGTTTCGTGATCCCGCGGAGTGCGCGCTACCAGGATGAAATCACATCTGTTGGGGGAAAACAAAACCCCTCAAACGAAGTTCAAGGGGTGGGTAAAGCTGTGACCCTATCGGGAATCGAACCCGAGTTTTGGCCTTGAAAGGGCCACGTCCTAGACCGCTAGACGATAGGGCCGTATTGCACGCGTACTATAGCAGTCGAGGGAGTCTGCGTCAAGGCAAAGCTTCACCTTGCAAGCCAAGTGCCTCGGCAAAACGCATCGGATCGCCGGGGCGTTCCAGCCCTAGGTGATGGCGCAGCGCTAATAACTTTTGTACTTGATGCGCCGGAAGCTCGCGCGGGCCGCCCAATTGCGCTGCCATGAACAGCGTCTTTGCGCTGTGTTCCAGCGTTTCCAGTCGTAAATAAGCATCCCACACACTGCCGGCAACAGTGAGCGAGCCATGATGCGCTAGCATGATGGCGTCGTGTTCAGCAATCAAATTGCGAATTGCATCGCGGTTTTCTGCGCTTGCGGGCGTGGCATAGGGCGTGGTCGGAACCAGTCCCAACAGGATAACCGTTTCAGGAATGATGCAGCGCCGGAAATCATAGCCGACGAGCGTCAGCGCGACGGCGGTCTGCGGGTGTGCGTGAACGACGCCCTGAACATCTTCTCGCTGCCGGTAACATTCCAAATGCATCAGGATTTCCGAAGTTGGCACCAGGTGGCCGTTCGTATCAGTGGGTTCATCAACCCGATTGGCATTCATGTCAACGACAATAAGCTGCTCAGGACTCATAAAACCTTTGGCTAAGCCGCTGGGTGTTGCCAAGATGCGGTTGTCATCCAAACGCGCGCTGATATTTCCAGCGCTGCCATCAATATATTGCTTTTGGTGCATAAGCCGCCCGATCAAGCATATTTCTTCGCGCAGCGACTGCTCTTTTGCGTTCATGTCGTCTGAATTTGTCCTATTACTTCGTAGGCCATCACGCCTTCAGCCCGGCCTTTTATTTTAAGCTCACCCAGGGTTGTCAATTTGAAGAGATCCGGCAGCAGATCTTTAGTTGCCTGACTGGTTAAGATGCGTCCCCCGCTGGCGATCTGTTGAAGCCTCGCTGCAAGATTTACGGTATCCCCTACAGCCGTATAATTCATTAAGTCCGGGGCGCCAACATTACCGACGACTGCCTTGCCGGTATGGATTCCGGCGTTGAAGCGCATCCGAAAGTCAGCCGTGAACTGCTGGTTGAATTCTGTTAGCCCATCATTCAAATCGAGCGCGGTTTGTATCGCCCGCAAGGCATGATCGGCCTGCTGAAGCGGCGTGTTATACAGCGCCATTACGCCGTCACCAAGAAACTTATCTACAGTACCACCGTGTTCACGGATGGCGTTCACAATCATCGTGTGATAAGTATTCAAGATCGCCAGCAGTTCTTCGGGATCAGCGCGTTCTGATATGCTGGTGAATCCTTCCAGATCGATGAACAGCACAGTCACTTCTTGCAGTGTGCCGCCCAATTGTACCTGTTTGGGGTTACGCAGAAGCTGTTCCACTACGGCAGGGGATACAAAGCGTTCAAATGTATTGCGAATAACCTGCTGTACTGCGCGCAGTTCATCAGTTTCCTGTTTATTACGCAAACGGGTGCGGATGCGCTCCATCAATTCACGCGGGCTGTAAGGTTTCGTCAGGTAGTCGTCTGCGCCAAGTTTCAGCCCCTGAACCCGTGAGTCAATATCTGCGAGGGCAGTGAGCATCAACACCGGTATGGAGGCGGTCTCAGATTCTGCTTTTAAAAAGGAGAGAACTTCGAAGCCCGAAAGACCGGGCATGTTGACATCTAGAAGAATTAAATCCGGCAGGCGTTCACGCGCAAGTTGCAGCGCTTCATTCCCATTGGCTGCCTGAACAATATCAACCCCCATCGAACTTACGATATCCACGAGGAGCTGGCGACTGTCAGCGATATCATCAGCGACAAGGACGAGCAACGAAAATCTCCTTTGGAAGTCACGGTGTAATAATGCTTAACACACGAATGATTTGCCCGGTGGCAGAATCAAATCAGTGTCCGGCGCATCATACCGAATGCGTCATGTCAGAATTGTACCTGCTATTTCTGAGTCTTACACTGAAATCTAACGCTGGCTTTAGGGCTTCAGTCGCGAACTTCGCAGACGGTTTATCAAGTCCTGCTCAGCGGGCGTCAAACGACTTATTTGACGTGACGGCTCAACTGCCGCACTCATCGTGCCAGTCAAGGCTTCCAAACCTACCAGCGCGTCGGTGGAGAACTCGCGTGCACCGCAGATGTCACAGATGAAGGCATCCATATCTGGAACACTGAGAAACATTCCATATAGGACACCGGTAAACGTCGCCTTTCCTGATTTCATCAGTCCCACGAGGCAGTGCGGGCATGTAAGCGCGTCGTTTTGTTGCATGATGTCCTCCTCTAGATTCGGCGAAGTCACCCCGGGTAAGCAATGTGAGTTACTAAACCCCAGTCTGACGGAGGCCAATAACGGATAACAGCTTCACCCACAATCCGTTCACGATCTACCGGGCCAAATGCGCGTGAATCGTTGCTATGATTACGGTTATCTCCCATCATGAAATACTGGTTTGGCCCAAGCACCAGATCGCAGTATTGCGTGCAGTTGAACGGGATTCCGTCTTGATTGATATATGGTTCGTCGAGTAATACATTGTTTACATAAACTTGAACGGCTGTTTCCCCATCAACTGTGAGGCGTTCGATCCGGATGTGATCGCCCGGAATACCGATCAGCCGCTTGATGAGCAGCGGATTGGTCGCGTGATCATCATCCCCCGGCGCGTCAAATACAACAATTTCGCCGCGCTGCGGTTCCCCCAATAAGTAATTTACGCGGCTGACAATCAAAAATTGTCCGGCCACAAAATTTGGCTGCATGCTGGGGCCTTCGATAAAGAAGCGCATGGTCGCCAGATTAACGACCGTAAATACCAGCACAATAAGTAGAAGCAGTTCAAGGCGCTCTCGCCAAACGCCCGTTCGGTGCAGTTTGGGAAGCAGGGGCGATTCAATTGCAGTCACAGGCTGCGGCGTTGGCAAGATTTCGAGGGACGTGTTGCTCAATATATACCTTCTTGGTGCATTAGCCTATTATACAACCCCTGTGCTCCCCTTCACAATCCAGCAATTTGCGTCACACCTACGGTTTGCCTACAATTCCAACTATGAAAAGGCGAACAGATATTCGGGCTGAAATTGCCCTTTTGCGCCGTGAAAGAGCCGCAGCCTCCACACATGAAGCGCAAGAGGCGCTGGCCTCCGTGTTAGATGGCTTAAACACCATGGATACATTAGAAGTGCTGCGCCAGAAGCGGTTCAACCGCTATCTCGCGCATGGGCCAAAAGCCGTGTTTGGAATAGCTTTATTCCCGTGGGTAGGCGCGGTCATCTGGCATCGTCCCGCGGGCTATTACGGGTTCAAAACGCTGACTCTCTTCGGCGCATGGGCATTTCGGGAAGCCATCGAAAGCCAACCCTTAGTCGTGGTCGCCACAAAACGAGTGTCCTATGCCGCTGATTTTTTCGAAGCTGAAGCCTATATGAAATTGATGAAGCGTGATTTCAGCACCTACTATCAAGATGATGGCAGCCCGCCAGTTCGTGAAAACTGGCTGTGGTCAGTAGCTTATGCCCCTGCTGAACGGTTGGCGCAGCGAGAGCAGCTGGCGGAAGCGCTTGCCCGATATGTTTAGTCACCGCGCATTCGATCCCCTCGCGTTATACTATTGTGCATGATACTTGATACGGAAACCGCTGAAAAACTCTGTGCGTTTTTGACCGATGAAACCGGATATGCGGTCATTCTTGAAAACGCTGTCCCGCTGGCGGGCGGCGCATCCCGCGAGATGCTGCTGCTTGATTTGCGAATAGATGGTTTTCCCGGCAAATACGTGCTGCGCTGCGACCCGCCAACGCAAATGAATGAACGGGCGCTAACCCGCGCGCAGGAATTTGCCGTGATGCAGGGAGCTTATGAAGCCGGTATCCGGATCGCTAAACCTTGCTGGTCTTGTGAAGATACCTCGGTTTTAGGCAGTCCGTTTTTCATCATGGATTATGTAGAAGGCATGAGTATTGGCCGCAAAGTGGTGTCTGCACCTGAACTTGCGCAAGCGCGCGCTGTGCTGCCACAGCAGATGGCCGAAGAACTGGCGAAAATTCATACGCTGCCAATGGACAACTTCGATTTTCTGCCCACACCGCGCCCCGTTTACTCCAGCGCCCGCGATGCCATTGCCATGTGTTACGAGGTGCTTGATGCGCTCAAGGTGTCAAATCCGGCGCTTGAGGTCGCCTTGCGCTGGGCAGATCGCCACGCGCCCGCAGTTGAATCATGGACGTTTGTTCATGGCGATTTCCGCATCGGCAATCTGATCGTAAACGGGGAAGGGCTGGCGGCGGTTGCCGATTGGGAGTTTTGCCATGTGGGCGATCCTGATGAAGACCTTGGCTATCCTTGTATGCGCGACTGGCGTTTTGGCGTCGGGCATTTGCGCTTTGGGGGAATTAGCGATCGTGAGGCCTTCTTGACGGCCTATGAGGGGGCCAGTGGCCGCGCCGCTAATCGTCAGTCGGTTGAATTCTGGGAAATTTTAGGCAATATCCGCTGGGGTGTGATCTGCCTTTCGCAGGCGAACCGCCATTTGAGCGGGCGCGAATCTGGCGTTGAGTTGGCGAGCCTTGGTAGGCGTTCTGCCGAGATGCAGCTTGAGGCGTTGCGATTGATTCAGCAGTTTGGAGGGTGAGCGCACAATGTATGATCGGCCAGACGTGAGCGAACTTATTGACGCTGTGCGGCAGCATCTTGAGAGGCAGGTGATACCGGCCATTAAAGGTGATGCGAAGCTTTACTTTCAAACGCTGGTAGCTGCTAACGTCCTGAAAATTGCGCTGCGCGATCTTGCGCTGTCCGGTGATCATCTACAATCGGCCTGGGAACGGCTGAACGATCTGCATGGGGAGATAATACTTATTCCAGCGAATCAACAGGAAGCAGTGATGGAGATGCAGGCGCGAAACCGCAGTCTATGTACCACCGTTCGCGCCGGAGAATGGGACGCCCCCGACCATATGAACGCGCTGATCGTCATGGCGCTCGCAAATACTGTAGATGCGTTAGCCGCCGCCAATCCAAAATTTCTAACAGCGATTCAAGAAGAATTGCAGCAAAGATCATAAAATGGCGCGAGTTGTAGATTGGAAATCTAACCCGATAGATTAGAACGCCCCTACAAAACCGTTGCGAGAACCCCATAAACCTAAAAAGAGGTTCTCAGCGCAGTTTACATACCCTCGCGCGCGCGGAAGCTGATGCGCATCGGAGTGCCTTCAAATGGAAATTCTCGCCTGACCTGATTCTCCAGATACCGCCGGTACGTAAAATGTACCAATCTGGGATCGTTCACATGGAATAACAGCAGTGGTGGTGCAATGGCGACCTGCGAGGCATATAGAATTTTCAGGCGGCGCGATCCGCGAATTGGGGGCGTATGGTGCTGCATCGCGTCGCGCACAATCTGATTGAGGCGGCTGGTAGGAATGCGCGTGTAACGCCCTTCATAAACCCGGTTTGCTGTTTCTAATATCTGATGGATACGCTGACCGGTGAGTACGCTGATGAATAGAATTGGTGGATCAGGCAGAAAGTTGAACCGGTCGCGCACACGTTTTTCAAATTCGTTCAGGGTGTAGTTGTCTTTTTCAAGCGCATCCCATTTGTTCACCACAATGACAATGCTCTTGCCCGCATCCATCACGTAGCC
>JACSRP010000237.1 GCA_014879665.1 Anaerolineae bacterium
GGTGACTATATTGCTAACAAAATGGACTCAAAATTTGAGGGGAAAAAGGGGCATAAAACGGATAAAAAAGTGAAAAAAAGTGAAAAAAGTGATGAGTGGTGAGGATCGTTAAAAGTTAAAAGAAGGGTTAAGTGAAGATTAGGCCGGCGAGGATGCCGACGAGAGCGCCTGCGGCGATTAAGAGCGTGGCGTTCACTTTGAGGCGGATCATGAGGAAGGCGTAGAGCAAGAACAGGCCGATGGCAATCGGGCTGAAACCGCCGATGACCAGTGAATCGGAAGGGAGCGGGTGAAATGCGGCGATTGCGAGGCGAAGCGTGGTGAGCGAGATGGCGGCCAGCACGGCGGCGTTGATGCCACTAAGGAAGGCGCTCCAGAAAGGGCTGCGACGCATGCGGGGGATGAGCGGGGCGGTGAGGATAACCAGCACGAAGGCGGGCAGGAATACGGCGGTGGTGGCGACCACTGCCGCAGGAATACCACCTACGATATAGCCAACGACGGCGGTGGTGGTGGTGACTGGCCCCGGCGTTATCTGCCCGATGGCGATAGCATCCAAAAGCTGCTGGTTGGTAAGCCAGCCGAAGGTGTTGACCAGATCGTTTTGAATATAGCTGATCAGCACATAGCCGCTGCCGAACAGGGTTGCGCCGATGCGGAGGAAGTACCAGAACAATTCGCTGAGCGAAACGGCGGGTACGCTAACGGCGGCTTGCGCGGCAACCGGCAGCAAGGCGAATAATATTCCCCGACTGCCTATCGTTTTATAGAGGGCGTAGACCAGACCGGCCAGCAGCATGAGGATCGCTTCATTCACTGCTGAGAAGGCCATCAACAGCAAGCTGATCACGAAGAGGGCGATCAGATCGCGGGTTTTGATGACCGCGGGCGCAAGCCGATAGGCGACGACGGCAATGATGGCGATGATCACCGGTTGGATGCCCCAGAGCATGGCGGAAACCTGCGGCAGCGCGCCGTACTGTATGTAGAGGACGGCTAAGACCAGCGTGATCAGAAATGAGGGTGTGATGAAGCACAGGCCAGCGAGGATGGCGCCGGGAATACCGCGCATTTTATGGCCGACATGGATCATCACTTCGGTGGAATTGGGGCCGGGAATTAGATTCGTGGCGGCCATCATATCTAGATATTCTTCGTGGGTCAGCCAATGACGGCGGCGGACGATTTCATCTTCGCCCATGGCGATATGTGCAACCGGACCACCAAAGGCGAAAAGGCTCATTTTGAGGAACAGCCGCGCCAGGGCGCTGTAGGGCACAACCGGTTCATTTGTGTTCATGATTGCGGCGAGACTGGCTCTTATTTCCCGAACTTAGCAGTATACCTGAGAAACATCCCCACCCTTCAATCGCCTCTCCGTACACGGCTGAGGGGAAGCTAAACGCAGTGCAGCGGGGTGAGGTAAGGCTATCTCGCTCCTTTTTACCACGCCCCTGAGCGTTAGGGGGTCAGATACGCCAGCCGATCATAACCTCATTACTTTTGGCGTGATTGCTCTATACGAATGTCCTATCTTTGGCGGCGTTCCGGCTTTGTGAAGAAAGATGATCTACAGCCTATTGTTGGGGCATGTTATACTCGCATTCTGCCGTCAAAAAGCGGATAAACTGAGTAAACTTACGGAGATACCTAATGGCTCTCGCAACTCGTGATTCTTCATATTTAAGCATAGACCAGATCGCTGAGCTGATCGGTGACGACGCAGATTCACTGCTTAGCCACGTTTCTACAACCATCCCGAAGGAACATTTGTATTTGCCTTCACCGGATTTCATGGATACGGTCTACACCCAGACGGATCGCAGCCCACAGGTGCTGCGAAGCCTTGCCCAGATGTTCAGCACGGGCAGATTGGCAAACACCGGCTATCTCTCAATTTTGCCGGTGGATCAGGGCATTGAACACTCGGCAGGCGCATCATTCGCGCCGAACCCCGTCTATTTCGATCCTGAAAATATCGTACGGTTGGCGATTGAGGGCGGCTGTAATGCCGTTGCCTCTACGTTTGGCGTGCTGGGCGCGGTGGCGCGGAAGTATGCGCATCGCATCCCCTTCATCGTCAAGATCAACCATAACGAACTGTTGACTTACCCCAACAAGAGCGAACAGGTGATGTTT
>JACSRP010000195.1 GCA_014879665.1 Anaerolineae bacterium
GGCACACGTGGTAGCAACAATCGCTGCCCACACAATTTTGAGCTTCAACGAGGCTCACCATCGGGTAAAAGTCGATTCAATAGGGGCAGAATATTAGCACGGAAGGGACAGCACATCCAGCTAGCATTATCCTGTCATTGTGAAAGCGGAGGGTGATCCGACTGGCTGCCCATTGATCAGAAATTGGATTGACCATTCACCAGTGGCAAAACTTACATCGGTAGGCTCAATATAAAACCAGAGGCAAAAATCCGAATCATCCTGCGGCAGCGAATAGGCGCTGTTGGTATAGACGACTTGCCCATTAGCCATCCATGTAACGCTTAATTGTGTGCCCGCAGCGGCATTCAGGATACGCGCCGTAGCATACAATCGCGATGTGCTAGACGACACCTGCGTTTGGATAGCCGTCGCACAGCCATCGCTATCGTGAACGCCTGTAGCCACGCCAACCTGTGCAAACTGGTTGGTTTCGCCAGTCTGCACGTTTCCTTCAGCGCCGGGATCACTCCCACCCGCAGACGGCGTAAACTGACCGGGAAGCGCTGAGTTAAAGCCCGGCGTGACAGGGCCTTGATTGCTCACAATTTGCTGAGTAGGTGGCACGGCAGCCCTAAGGGTTTGTGCAAGCTGCGCGTTCATGCCGTCAATGAACCCAATTTCAGTTCGGGCCATGGCCGCCGTTGCATTGACGGATGTTGCCAGCGCAAGACTGGTTTGGGCAATCTGAGTGCTGGCATCCACGAAGGCCGTAGCCTCTGCCTGTAATGTGCCTTTCGTATCAGCGCCGCCTAAACTACCGCATGCGCTAACAATGCAGATTAGGCAAACCGCGAATAATGCGTGAATTCTTCTAGTCATTTTAGATTACAAGTCAATGTCTAACTGCTTAAATCAGCCTAGCAAAATACCGTATTTCGGGCATCCTGGCTAGGGTGGGAAGGCTTGCGCCATGGCGGTTAGGCTGATAGAATGACCACATTCGCCCCCATAGCTCAGAGGATAGAGCGTTGCCCTCCGGAGGCAAAGGCGCAGGTTCGATTCCTGCTGGGGGCATTTTTGATTCCCATTTTACGCTCTCAATCTGCGAATAATTCAGGCCGAGGAGAACGCTCATGAACCGGCTGTATTACGATGACGCTTACACCCGTAGTTTCGAGGCCGATATTATCGAGCGCACAGAAGTTGAGGGCAAGCTTGCCCTTGTGTTAAGTCATACCTATTTCTATCCCACGGGGGGCGGTCAACCTAACGACACCGGCAGAATTCATTCAGCGCAGATTCTGGATGTTCTTACGCGAGAAAGCGATAAGGCGGTGCTGCACATTATTGACCGGCCTGTTGATGAGAATCATGTTCATGCTTCAATTGCCTGGTCACGACGATTTGACCACATGCAGCAGCATACCGGCCAGCACGTTTTAACGCAGGCTTTCGTGCAAACCGCGGGCTTCAACACTGTCGGTTTTCACTTGAGCGATGCCAGTTTAACGCTTGATCTGGACACGCCATCCGCTTCAGCAGAGAGCATTAGCACGGCGGAAATGCTTGCAAATCAGATAATATGGGAAGATCGCCCCGTAAAAGCTCACATTGTCGATCCGGATCATGCTGAAGATGTGCGCATGCGTAAAATGCCAGAGCATCTGCTTACGGGCGGCCTGCGGGTCATTGAAATTGAAAATTTTGACTCCACCGCCTGCGGCGGGACTCATGTCAAACGTACAGGTGAAATTGGCATCATAAAAGTGCTGCGCTCCGAAAAACGGGGAAGCAAAATGCGCCTCGAGTTCGCCTGTGGCGGCAGGGCGCTGCGCGACTATACCGCCAAGAATATGCTGGCAAACCAACTTACCACAGAATTAACCGTCGGGCTTGATGAAGTGCCGCTTGCAGTGGCGCGCCTTCAGGAACAGATCAAGGCTAGCCAACACGCGCTGAAAAACACTCAAGAAGCACTGCTCAGGTTTGAAGGTGACTCACTTCTTCGAAGCGCGCAAAAGTGCGGCAGCTTCAATCTGATTTGTGCCACTTTTGAAGGGCGGGATGCCGCAAATCTACGACTACTGGCCTCACAATTGGCGCGTCATCCCCAAATTGTGGCGCTTCTCGCAAGTGCCGATGAGCGCGTAAATCTGGCTTTCGCCCGCAGTACCGATCTCGATCTCGATATGGCAGCGTTACTCAACCAGACATTAGCACCGTTTGGCGGGCGCGGCGGGGGTCAACCTGTACTTGCTCAGGGCAGCGCGCCCGCCACGAAAGACCAAATCGAAGCGGCGCTGCAAACCCTCAGCATTTCGCTGTGTTCCCGCTAACGACAGCCCATCTATTGTAAAAATTTGCGCCACCCAGCCGGTACATTTTTGCCAAACTGGATCCCGGTTGCGCCAAGAAACGCTGCTAGATTGTCAATATTTGCGCGTATCGCTTTGGCTGTAACAGCGTCCATCGGGGCAGAGTCTTCAGCATAGACGTTGTAAATCTCATAACGCCCCTCTTTTTTATTGAATTTTGAATCCACCCGCCCGATCAGTTGATCGCCATGCAAAATTGGCAGCACATAGTAGCCGTATTTGCGCTTATTCGCGGGCACATAAATTTCAATGGTGAAATCAAAGTTGAACAGCTTCTTCGTTCTGGCCCGGTCACAGATCAAATTGTCAAAGGGGGAAAGCAGAGTTGTTCGCGGATGCCACGCCCCGTTTTGAAGCTCGCCAATCCGTTCTAAATCCGATGGGTGGACATACCATGTTCCCGGCAAATGTTTTCCATTGTCCTCTATATTCACACGAACAATACGCCCTGCCGCCTCGAGGCGCTCTAGCGCCTTCGGAAGTTCATGATACCGTCTGCGGATGAAATGCACATCAATGTTCTGGCGGGTCGCAGCGCCCAATGATTTGATCGCTTCCTCGACAGCTCGTTCAGTCAACTCCTCATGCGAAGGCAGCTCTGCGCCTGTAAACTGAGGGAATACGCGTTCCGTCAAATCCCATAATTTTTGACCGCCAGCGCGCCCCGCAACGGAAATTATCCCCCTGATCCACAGGTAATCCAGCATTCGGCTGACATTACGCCCTGAAGTCCAGCCAGTGGAAACCCAGTTTTCAGGATGAATCCCCTCCAATTCAAATTGGCGTGAAAGCATGGCGCCGTTCTTTTGCAGCTCAGCCAGGATAAAATCTCGAAGGTCAACATTCTGCGACAACCATTCTTGCACGCGCACTGACCATGGCGAACTGCCCTCACTATATTGACGCATCATCGCCACATGAAACGGATAATCTTCTGTGAGTACGATTGACGCCTCATGCGCCCAATATTCAAATAGGGTGCGATCCTGCCAGAGCAGTTGATCTAATGCCGCGGCATCAAACTGCCCCACCCTGCTCCACAGCACCAACCGGTGGCTGCGAGTGACCGCGCTGATCGGATCGAGTTGCAAGCAATGGATTGAGCGCAAAACGTTGAGCATTCCTTCTGCATCAGGTTTTGCGGCAGGCCCAGATAACCGCTGATTGCTAATCGTCAGCCGCCGTGCTGTCTCTAAGCTGAGCGAGAGTATAGGTGGCGTCATGGGTATCTATTCCGTCATTCGCGAATCGAATATATGTTCTATTATAATAACACCGTTTTGGATTTAACTCAAATTTCTGGCTAGCAGAAGATCATCTTTTTCAACTATGATTGCGCCATGCAATCACCAATACGTATCCTCACAGTCTATGCTTTGCGCTGGATCCCACGTATTACACTGGCAATTTTCACATTGAGCTTACTTGCTCCAGCCCCCCCACGCGCCATTCTAGGAGCGCCGCAAACGGTTGTGACGCAGCATCCACAGCTATGCGTGCATACCCGCCTGATTGACGAAGTGGAGGAATGGAAAATTCAGCGTTCGCTGCAAATGGTGCGCGAAATGGGAGCAGATACCATTGTCGAGTTTTTCCCATGGGCTTACATTGAATCGAATGAGGGGGAGTATCACTGGGAAAATGTAGATCGTATCGTTCGCCATGCCGAAAATCAGGGGATTCAGATCATCGCGCGAATGGGTTTTGTGCCTGCATGGGCGCAGCCCGATCACGGAGGGCGAGTGACTCTAAACACACTACCGGAGGATCGCTTTGATGCGTTTGCCGGGTTCGTGGCTGCATTTGCAGGGCGCTATGCTGGCATTATCAACCGGCTGATCATCTGGAATGAACCAAACCTCGCTTTTGAGTGGGGCTATCGCGAGGTTTCTCCGGAAGGGTATGCGCGGTTGTTGGAAGTCGTGTACCCGGCAGCGCATGAAGCGAACGAGAATGTAGAAATTCTGGCCGCTCCGCTGGCGCCAAATCTGGAACCACCGGGAAGCCCAACCGCAATGAACGATCTTGGCTATTTACGGGCGCTGTATGCTGCGGGGGCTTCCGCTAATTTCGATGCGCTGGCAATGCACACCTACGGCTTCACTCAACCCGCCAGCGAGATGCCGGATTCAAGCCGGCTGAATTATCGCCGCGCTGAATTATTGCGCGAAATCATGGTCGAGCATGGCGACTTTGGCAAGCCGGTTTATATTACCGAAATGGGCTGGAATGACAGTGACCGATGGGCTTACGCGGTCAGCCCCTCAGACCGTATTGCCTACACGTTGCAAGCCTACGAAATTGCAGAAGCTAACTGGGATTGGGCAAGTAAGGTTTGCAACTGGGTGCTGCGCTACCCTGCCCCCACCTACAGCTACCCCGACAGGTTCACCTTGTTAGACACCGAATTTCAACCTCACCCGCTTTATAACACGCTTCAATCATACTCTCGCGGCGGCGAGGTTGGAGAAAACTTGTGGTATCCAGCACCCACCGCACACTGATCATTACGGCAGCAGTTTTCGCTGTCATCATCATTCTTTATGGCGGTTACAGAGTGATTTGCAGACTGATGCAACCGCCCGAGCCTCTCGTGCCAACAGGCGAACTGCGCGTCGGCATTGACATCAGTTATGCGCCGTTTGGCATGCTGGAAAACGGAGAATTCAGAGGCATTGATGTTGATCTCGCACGCGCACTTGGCGATTATTTGAACCTACCTGTACGTATCATTCCGCTGGGTTATGATGGCTTATATGATGCGCTGGAAACCGATCAGGTAGACATAATCATTTCGGCGCTGGTGCCGGATCCTTCCCGCACGAATCGTGTGCGCTACTCTATCCCCTATTTCAACGCTGGTCTGGTGCTGGTCAGCCCCACAACTGCAAATATCAATGGCATGAGCGATATGACCGAAAAGATACTGGCAATTTCGCTGGGAAGCGACGCACAAACGGAAGCTAATCGCTGGGAAAGGCGGATACCCGAATTTGAAATACGCCCCTATGAAACGAATACAATCGCGCTGGATGCCGTTCGCCTCCATGAGGCAGATGCCGCGCTGGTAGATCACACTGCCGCTCGCATGTACCTACGCGATCATGCTGAATGGCGCGCCGCTGTAGAAGAAGTTACGGTACTGCCCTATTCCGTCGCTACCCGTATTGAACGGATCAATTTAGGCAATGCAATCCAGAGCGCACTGGAAACTTTTCAGCGTGATGGCACGCTCGAAGCCATTTTCTCACGCTATCTCTAACAGAACGCCTCACGGCTTTTATCGTTCCTAGACGCTTACCCTACCAAAAGTTATACTTGCTGCATGACGCATATCGGCTTAGATCATCGCCTGACGTATTATCGAAAAGGCGGCATTAGCACCTATATCACCCGGCTCACCCATGCGCTCAGCGGGTTGGATCAGCAGAATCGCTACACGGTGTTATACAGCCGTAAAGAGCGGGACTTTCATGCGCCATCCAATATGAATGCTGTGCCATTGTGGACGCCGTGCCACCATCGTTTTGAGCGTGAGATGCTGAGCGTTGAATTGGCACGACTGCGGCTTGACGTTTTGCATTCCACAGACTTCATTCCGCCTTATCGCGGGGCGCGCCGCCATGTTGCATCTATCCACGACTTAACCTTTATGCACTATCCTCAGCATCTAACCGCAGAAAGCCGTCGCTACTATAACGATCAGATTGAGTATGCTGTACGTCATGCAGATCATATCCTGACCATCAGCGAATCCAGCAAGCGCGATCTGATCTCGATGTTGAACGTGCCTGAGGACAAGATTACCGTTCATCTGCTGGCCGCCGATCCGGGCTTTCGCATTCCTACGCCTGAAAACATTGACCAATGGCGCAACCAGTTCAGTATTCCTCAAGATTACTGGTTATTTCTGGGCACGTTCGAGCCGCGCAAGAATATAAGCGGGCTGCTGGATGCTTACCGACTGCTGCGCGATCAAATATCAGATGCCCCCCCTTTATTATTGGTGGGAACACGGGGCTGGCTATATGAGGAAACGCTGGCGAAAATTGACACGCTTCACCTAAACCAGCATGTACGCTTAATTGAAAATACGCCTTCCGAGGCGCTTCCAGTCATTTACAATCAGGCAATCGCCGTGGTCACGCCGTCATTTTATGAAGGGTTTGGTTTACCCGCGCTTGAGGGAATGGCCTGCGGCACTGTACCCATTGTGAGCAATCGTTCTTCATTGCCTGAGGTTGTGGGCGATGTTGGTCTTCAGGTTGAGCCAGAAAATCCCGGACAGATTGCCGCTGCCATGCTAAAAGCCTATCAAGATACTGCGTGGCGCAAAGAGCAAATTGAAGCAGGTCTAAAACGCGCCGCAACCTTCATTTGGGAGGAAGTAGCACGTATCTCTATGAAAGTTTATGAGGCAGTTGCTTGAAACGTCTATTACTCGTCACCCCAAACCTTCCATATCCTCCGCAAAGTGGCAGCGGGCTGCGCGCCTATGGCTTACTGCGCGGTCTCAAGCGATATGCGCCTGATTTCCCGCTGGAGATAGATCTACTAGCCTACCACGATGATACAGTGCAGCCTGAGGCAACGCCGCTGCCCGATCTTTGCACCAGTATAACAACCGTCAGCACGCCGTCACGCTCAAAGGGGCAGCGACTAAAGTCACTTTTCACATCTACGCAACCCGACATTGCGCGCCGGTTAGAAAGCGATGAAATGCGCGCAAAACTGACACAGTTGATGACTAATCACACTTATGATTTCGCGCTGTACATCGGTATCGAAACGGCGATTCTGATGAAACAAGCACGTGCTTTGCAGCCGAATTGTAAGCAAATTTACGATGCGGCAAATATTGAGCACTTGCTGCAAAGACGCATTGCGATGGTAGATAGAGGTAATATTAAGCGGCTGCCCGCTTCGATTTATTCTCAAATTCAGGTTGGCCGCATCTGGCGCTTCGAATCTGCGATATGCCGCAGCGCCGATGCCGTCACCGCAGTCTCGTGTGAAGATGCAAAAACGCTCGTACAGTTCCGCAGCGACAACAAAGTTTCAGTCGTGCCGAATGGTATCTTCGTTGAAGACTACCAGAAAACAAGCGAGACGCTCGATCTCGGCAAAAACGCGATTATCTTTACCGGAAAAATGGACTATCGCCCCAACGTAGATGCGATGCTCTGGTTCTGTGACGAGGTTTTGCCGCGTGTAACGTCTGAAATTGCTGATTGCAAGCTGTATATTGTCGGGCAGAAACCACACAGCAGCCTCACTATATTGAGCGATGATCCGCATATCGAGATCACCGGCTGGGTGGCTTCGGTCACGCCGTTTCTACACAGCGCCGGAGTCTATGTTACTCCCCTACGCATGGGATCGGGCACCCGGCTAAAACTGTTAGAGGCCATGGCGGCGGGCTGTGCCATTGTCTCAACGTCCATTGGTGCCGAAGGGTTGAGCGCTGAAGCTGTTGCCACAATGCGCATCAAGGATGATGCTGCGGGTTTCGCCGCTGCAATTACGGCACTACTGCGTCATAAAGCTGAAGCTGAAGCTCTGAGTGAGAACGCGAGGCGGGTTGCTAAAGAACAATATGACTGGTCAGCGATTATCCCGGCACTAACTGTCACGTTGCGGGCATTCTCGCATGGATAGAGAAGCGCTCGTCCGGCGAAATATTGCCCTCACCAACGCCTATCATCGCCAGCCCCTAAAGCATCAACTTCGCCAGCAGCTGCTCAACATGCTGGGGGCGCTGCCAATTCCCACCTCCAAGCCTACACAAAATCGCCTGCTGCTGATTCGCCCTGATCATCTGGGCGACATACTATTGACTACGCCTGCGCTTCACTGGCTGCGGCAGGCAAAACCTGATCTGCAAATTCACATGCTGGTTGGCTCATGGGCTGCCGACGTGCTGCTTGAAAACCCCGACATTGATCAAGTCATTACCTTCCCCTTTCCCGGTTTCACTAAAACCGAAAAGGCCAGCGTGCAAGCTCCCTACACTCAGTTGATTCAGACAGCGCGGATGATCCGCCAGATTGGCTACAGCAGCGCGATTATTCTGAGGCCAGATCATTGGTGGGGGGCGCTGTTAGCAAAATTAGCGAGTATCTCTCACCGTATTGGCTATGATTTGCCGGAAACCCGCCGATTTCTAAATCAGCGAGTCGCATGGGTCAATGAGCATGCTGTACTACAAAATACCCGGCTGATAGCACATGCAGTTCAGCAGCCAATGCCAGAGATCGCTGAACTAGCGTTGAACCTTCCGATCACGGCGGCTCAGCGTGAGCGGGTAACACACTATCTTGACCAGCAGGGTATCAACCAGGAAAAACCTTTGATCGTAATTCATCCCGGCTCTGGCGCGGCATCAAAGTTATGGAATGAAGACTCATGGGCATGGGTTGGCGCCACACTAGCCGAACAGCTAGAGGGAACGCTGCTCTTCACCGGAAGTGATGCCGAAGCGCAGATGATCCACCGCATACAGGCGCTGACGCAGCAGCAGAGTTACAGCCTTGCCGGAGATACCAATGTTCACACGCTGGCTGCATTATACGAACGCGCAACGATTGTGCTTGGGCCAGACAGCGGCCCGCTGCATATTGCCGCCGCCGTAAAAACGCCAAGCGTAGCATTATTTGGCCCGGCAGATCCGGCTGAATTTGGCGCGTGGGGCAATCCTGCGCGTCATGCCGTTATCACATCAACGATTGGCTGTCGCCCCTGCCGCATTCTCGACTGGCGAGGAGACGATCCGGAAAATCACCCCTGCGTCCGCGAAATTACGCCAGCAGCAGTATTAGAGGCAGCGTGGCGGGTCATAAACGCAGGCTGAGCGGAAGCTGCTGTGCTTCGCTGTCGCGATGGTTATTCTTATTCTTTGGTTGGAACAGCCGGAATTGTACGTTCATTGCGGTAAGTGACCATCCCCTGCCCGCCAGAGCGCATTTTTTTGACGTGCCGCCGTTCGGTCACATCAACCTCAGCTCGGTTTTCAGTCTGTAACGCGCTGTAATAGGCAGCAAGCTGTGCCGCACGTTCGATTACAGCGTCGGGGAATTGGCGACCATCAAACTTAATGATCACATGCGCCCCCGGCACCCCACGGGCATGCAGCCATAGATCCGCGGGGCTGCCTTTGTCAAATGTGACCTGTTCATTCTGGCGGCTGTTACGCCCCACCCAGATCACAAATTGATCACCGGTCACCACTTTCAGCGGCGCGCTTTTGCCGCCACCGATCTTCTGCATCGGTTTGCCGCGCCACAGCCCGAAGGCCTGCAATGCCTGCTGAACCTCGTCAATTTCCGGCCAGTTTGTCGCCAGTTCCAGATCAGTTGCCAGCTGCTTCACGGTTGCTAGTTCCGCCTGTGCGTCCCGCAGCAGCCGCGGCACATCTTCCAGCGCGCGCTTGGCGCGGTTGTAACGGTCAAAATAGCGTTGAGCATTTTCCAACGAGGTCAAACTTGTCTCTAGCGCAATTACTAGCTCAGGCGCATCAAGATCATATTGCGCGCGCAGTTCGGCCTGCTCAGGCGTAATCGAATACTGATACGCCAGTATCAATTCCCCACTTTGCCGCAGTATCTCGCGTTCCCGATCATCTTTTAGCGAGCTGCTCAAAGAAGCGATCTTCGCGCCTAATTTTGCTACCCCCTCCGCAATTGCATCCCGAACAGGCTGCTTGGCAGCATCGTATGAGTCTTTACCCAACGGGGCCTCAAAATACCAGGCCATAGCCGCGCTGATCGTCTCAACTGGCCGCCAGTTCGGAATAGTCGTTAGTGGATACACGCTGTAGGCACGTTCACGAGGAGAACCTTCGGCGGTTCCGGGCTTCCAATCACGCCGTCTCAGCGGTTCGACCAGTCGTTGTAAGGTGGCGAACACCTTCTCTCCCGATACTTGATCGGCGCGAATATCCGCCGCACAGCCCGCCACATTCAACACCTCACGCGCCAACAGTGGACTGATGCCAAACAAACGGCCTGTCAGAACTTGTTGAGCTTTAGATTTTGGATCGGCTTCAGCAAAAAACGCCGCCATTTCAGATTCAGAAACAGCAAAAGGTGATATTTTGCCAGTCTGTGGCGGCGGTAGTTGGTAAATCTGGTTAGGAAGCAGCGTGCGATAACGGTTAACCTGCGATGGTACGCGGCGCATACAATCTTGAATAATGCCATCTTTCAGCAGCAGCACATTAGCGCGGCGTTCCATCGGCTCCACCACGATCTGTATATTGCCTTCAGCCCCTTCAACATCAAGGATAACGATACGCTCCCATTCGGGCTGGCTGATGTGCGCAATAACGCCGCCTTCCGCGAAACGTCGTAACAGTAATCCGATTTGCGTGGGTTTAGGTAATCCCCGGCGCAGTTTATCTGGCATTAAGTACATACGCGGCTGATTATTATTGGCGCTCAGGTAGAGGTAATGGCGGTGGTGGTTGCCGTAGATTTCAAGGCCGATGCCAGCTTCATCTACATCAATAACATCTTGTATCCGCCCGCCAGCGATAGTATCAAGAAGCTCATCCACCAGCGCGGAGAGCGTAAATGAATCCAGATACATGATGTATTATTGTGCGTGCAAAGTCATCAAATAGGCCATAATATCAGCCAGTTCTTGATCACTAAGTATGCTGTTCAATGCTGGCATCACATTCTGATAGCCCTCATAAATATAAGCACCCGGATCGAGAATCGATTGCAGCAAATATCCCTCAGCGGTAAATCCCGGTCGAAGGGTGGCCGCAATATCAGCAATGCCATCAAAAGCAGGCCCAACGCTGCCCACACCGGAATGATGGCAGGTTGCACACGTCTTCGGGGCTAAGAGCGCCTCACCGTTTACAGCATCACCCATCGCCACTAGCTGAGCGCCGCGCTGATTATAATTCTCAGGCGTCATTTCGGGATTAACTTCGGTTGACGCCGTGATCAGCACAATCATGAAAACCAGAGAAATAGCGATCAGCATGATGAACACGAACATTACGGGAGGACTGAGCAGTGACTTACGATTCACGTCCGCGCTTCCAGTTTAGAGGATCAAGATGTCCAGTATCATCGCCATGAACAGATAGGCGAGATACATGGTTGAATATTTGTAAACCTTACGGGCGGTTGCGCCATCCTTTTTCTGGATAAGCCTCACCGACTGGTAAATCAGCCCGATGCCCAGTAGTGCCGCCGCCAGTAGATAGATTGCACCAAACATCGAAAACAGCACTGGCAGCAAGCTAATGATCAGCAGCTGTACCGAATACCAGAGAATCTGAGTGCGGGTTACGTCCTCACCACGCGCCACCGGCATCATCGGCACATTGGCTCTGGTGTAGTCACTGTTGACCAGAAGCGCAAGCGCCCAACTATGCGGCGGTGTCCAGTAAAAGATGATTGCAAACAGCAACAACGGCTCAAAACTGAGCGTACCGGTTACAGCCGCCCACCCTACGAGCACCGGCATTGCTCCAGCGCCGCCACCAATCAAAATATTCAGCACCGTATTTCGCTTCAGCAGCATGGTATAAATGACAACATAATAGATTGCGCCGCCAAGTGCCAGCACGCTGGTGAGCGGATTTACAAAGATCCACAAAATCAGCGTGGACCACGCGACCAGACCAAGGCCGAATAACAGCGCATTGATTGGCTTTATACGCCCTGAAGGAATCGGCCTACGCGCCGTTCGTGACATCTTGACATCAAGATCGCGGTCAAGATACTGGTTGATCACGCTAGCGCCAGCGGCAGAGAGCGAGCCACCGATAAGCGTTGGTACTAGGATGACAAGCTGTGGAATACCGTTCGCCGCCACCACCATTGCCGTGACAGTGGTGAACAGCAGCAGCAGCACAATACGCAGTTTCGTCAGTTCAAGATACGAACGCAATGTGCCGAATAAAGACGGCTTATTATTTAATTGAGCGCGGGTGTGGACTGCCATGCAGCAGCCTCCGTTGAAATATCTCGTGTATTAAGGG
>JACSRP010000135.1 GCA_014879665.1 Anaerolineae bacterium
CCATGATCAAGAATGTTCTCACGGTATAAATCGTACATCGTTATACTTACCTCTCTACCCCAATCCTCTACGTAACCTCCCCTCTCCATGGTCATGAAGAAGAGATTGAGGGGTTGAAGACAATCACACCGCAAACGTCTTCTTCACAACATACAGCCCGTTAATCAACGCATCCACTTCTTGCGTCGTATTATACAAATAGAAGCTGGCGCGTGCCGTTGCCGAAACCCCTAATAGCCCATGCAGCGGCTGCGCGCAGTGATGCCCTGCCCGCACTGCAATCCCCTGACTGTCCAGCACCTGCGCGACATCATGTGCATGTACGCCTTGCATACTGAACGCTGCTACCGCGCCTTTTTTCTCCACAGTTGGCCCATACACCGTGATGAAAGGCAGCTCCACCAGCCGATCCAGCGCATAGCTGATGATCGCCTGTTCGTGTGCGTGAATATTCTCCATGCCCACCGCGTTCAGGTAATCCACCGCATAGCCTAGCCCGATCTGTTCGGCGATCAACGGCGTGCCAGCTTCAAATTTCAGTGGTAACTCGTTCCAACTGCTGCCCTCAAATGTCACCTTCGAAATCATATCGCCGCCGCCCATCCACGGCGGCATCGTATTCAGCAGTGCCTGCTTGCCATAAAGCACACCACTGCCGGTTGGCCCGCACATCTTATGGCCGCTAAACGCCAGAAAGTCGGCATCCAGTGCCTGCACATCCACCTTCAAATGCGGGGAGGCTTGCGCCGCATCCACCAGCATCAGCGCACCCGCATCATGTGCCATTCGCGCCATCTCCACAATCGGATTGACGGTACCCAGCACATTTGAAACATACGTGACCGCCACCATCTTCACCGGAAGATCGTGCAGCATCACGATATATGCTTCCATATCCAGCGTGCCATCCGGCAAAATTGGGACATAGCGCATGGCCGCCCCGGTCTGCTCCGCGATTAACTGCCACGGCACAATATTGGCATGATGTTCCATCTGCGTAGACAGAATTACATCCCCAGCCTTCAATTGGCTGCGCCCCCACGTTTGCGCCACTAGATTGATACCTTCAGTGGTGCCTCGGGTAAAAATCACCTCGCGCTTGCTTGCGGCGTTGATGAACTTCTTAAGCTTGATCCGCGCGCCCTCATACACGGCGCTGGCTTCCTCGCTCAGCTTATGAATCCCGCGATGCACGTTGGCGTTGTATTCCCGGTAATAGCGATTCAGCGCCTTGATCACCGTTAGCGGCTTCTGGCTAGTCGCGCCGCTGTCCAGATACACCAGCGGTACCCCGGGGTGATGTTCCTCCGCCAAGATCGGGAAATCTGCGCGTATCGCATTTATATCATAAGGAATCTGCACGCTGTCACTCTGCATAAAACACTTATATTCCCCCATAAGAACAAAACGGGGCTTAGCAAATATGCAAGCCCCGTTCAAATCTTTCGCTTTTTGTTGGCGCTATCGTCGCCTTACCCGAAACTATATCCACCTGAAGTAGTTAGGGTAAGGACGCATTTACCGCCCAACAATTTTCGTTTCCAGCGATTCACGAAGCCGTGCTTGTACCCGCTCAAATGGAATCCGGTCTAGCAGTTCCTCAAAGAATCCATTGATCACCGCCAGTTCAGCCTCTGGTCGCGGTACGCCGCGGCTCATCAGATAGAACACCGGTTGTTCTTCCAGCGTGCCAAAAGTAGCGGCATGCGTGCAGCGCACATCGTCAGCTTCAATTTCGAGGCCGGGAATAGCATCCATCCGCGCATCATCGCTCAACAGCAGGTTCCGGCAGGCTTGAAAGCCGTCAATCTTCTGCATCTTCGGCAGCGACTTGATCATCCCCTGCCACACCGTACGCGCATCATCTTTAGCCGCGCCCTTGAACAGCAGGTCAGAAGTCGTCAGCGGGGCATTATGATCCTGCTGCGTATCCTGATCAAACATCTGCTCATGATCGGCAAAGAACATACCGGAAACCCGCCCATGCGCGCCCTGCCCATCCAATTCCACTTCAATGAACTGTTTGATGAACTCGCCGCCCATATTTCCCAAAATCCAGTCCAGATTCCCATCGCTGCCAATCCGCGCGCGCTGGTGGCTGAATTCATAGGTTTCACGATTCCAGTCTTGCAGGCTTACATAGCGCAAATCGCCGCCGTTGCCCACCAACAGTTCAGTCGCGCCCACAAATACCGACTGATCTTCAAACTCGGCCGAGCGATAATCCACCAGAACCGTCGCCTGTGCGTTCTCGCCAACGGCAATCAACGCATGACCGAGCGTTGCGCCCGGCGTCGTGTTATACATCACCACATGCAGCGGTAATTCTACAACCACATTCTCCGGCACATACAGGAAAACACCGTGTGTCCACAAAGCAGCATGCAGCGCGGCAAATTTGCCCTCGCCCGGCAGCACCGCTTGCGTCATCAGGCGCGGGCGCACCAGTGACTCGTAGTCGCGGACTGCGGTGTGCAGGTCAGTAAACACCACGCCCTGTTCAGCCAGTGAAGGGTGCACTTCGTAAAATACGGGTTTACCATCAACGAATACCAGCACACCGCCCTGCCGATCGCCGATCAGTGGTTCAAGGTATGCGCCCGGTACTACATCAATTGAGGGACTTGCATTTTCAATTTGCCGCCCCGCTTCGTCCCAGCGAATATGCCGGTAATCGGTGCGTCGCCATGCTTCATCATTCTTGCCCGGCATTGGCAGACGCAAATATAAATCCCATGCTGTCAGCCGGCTTTCGCGCAGCCATCGGGGTTCATCATGTACTGCACTCAGCGCTTCAACATCAGCGCGGGTATACAGCGGCGCTTCAGGTGCAGCGGTTCGTCGCTGTCTGACTGCAACCACAGGTCATCTCCTTCACATTTATTTCATCAGTGTTTTAGCAGAGGTAACGCATACCCCTGAAAGATTCAGCACATACAGACGCAGCATGCTGCGCCCTAATGCTTACCCGATTGAGCCTTCAAGCTGAATCTGAATCAGCCGGTTCAATTCGAGCGCGTATTCCATCGGCAGTTCTTTCACCAGCGGTTCAATGAACCCATTGACGATCATCGCGTTAGCTTCATCTTCGCTCATCCCGCGCGACATTGCGTAGAAAAGCTGATCCTCACCCACGCGGCTGACCGAGGCTTCATGCCCCATCGTCACTTTTCGGGCATCTACTTCAATCGTCGGGTATGTATCCGAACGACTGCGATCATCTAGCAGCAGCGCATCGCAAACGACGTTGCTTCTCACGTTATCCGCGCCTTCAACGATCTTCAACAGGCCGCGATAGCTAGCACGACCACCGTCTTTACTGATCGACTTGCTCACGATCTGGCTGGTGGTATTCGGCGCAAGATGGGTGATCTTCGCGCCGGCATCCTGGTGCTGCCCCGGCCCCGCAAAGGCGATAGACAATACTTCGCCGTGAGCGCCCTCGCCCGCCAGAATCACCGCCGGGTATTTCATCGTCACTTTGCTGCCAAGATTACCATCCACCCATTCCATCGTCCCGTTTTTATAGGCGATGGCGCGCTTGGTAACAAGGTTATAGACGTTATTCGACCAGTTTTGAATCGTGGTATAACGGCAGCGTCCACCATCTTTAATGATGATTTCGACAACCGCGCTGTGCAGGCTGTTTTCGCTGTAGGTGGGTGCCGTGCAGCCTTCCACGTAATGCACGTAGCCGCCATCTTCAACGATAATCAGCGTCCGCTCAAACTGCCCCATATTCTGGGTATTGATGCGGAAATAAGCTTGCAGCGGCATTTCGACATGCACGCCCTTAGGCACATAGACAAATGACCCGCCCGACCACACTGCGCTGTTCAAGGCAGCAAATTTGTTATCGCTGGAAGGAATAACCGTCCCGAAATATTCCTTGACGAGTTCCGGGTAATCCCGCAGCGCCGAATCCATATCGGTGAAAATCACACCTTTATTTTCAAGGTCTTTGCGAATACTGTGATACACCACTTCCGATTCGTACTGCGCTGTCACGCCCTGCAAATACTTCTGCTCGGCTTCAGGAATGCCCAACCGGTTGAACGTATTCTTGATATCTTCCGGCACATCGTCCCAATTTTTCCCCTGACGATCTGTAGCGCGAACGAAATAGTAGATATCATCGAAATCAATACCGCTAAGGTCTGCGCCCCACGTCGGCATCGGCTTCTCTAAAAAGATTTCATACGCCTTCAGCCGGTATTCAGCCATCCATTCCGGCTCGTTCTTCATGTCGCTAATCTGCAGCACAATCTCGGCGTTCAAACCCTTCTGGCTCTTGAACGCATACTTTTCCGGATCACGGAAACCGTATTTTTCTTCGTAAGACGTGCGTACACCTTTAAGCTGCGACTCTTCAGCTGTAAGCTGCTTATCGCTTTCCACCATTTGATCAACCATTTGTCAGCCTCCCAGCCGGTTAGCCTTCAACCTTCTCGCGAATCCAATCATAGCCTGCTTCTTCAAGCTGTAGCGCCAGATCGGGGCCGCCGCTTTCAACAATCTGTCCCTGATACATGACATGCACATAATCAGGCTTGATGTAATTCAAAATACGCTGATAGTGGGTGATCACCAGCGCGCCTAAATTCGGCCCGCGTAGTTTCACCACGCCTTCAGAAACCACCCGCAGTGCATCAATGTCTAATCCGGAGTCGGTTTCGTCTAGAATGGCAATCTTTGGCTCCAGAACCGCCATTTGCAGAATTTCGGCGCGCTTCTTCTCGCCGCCGCTGAAGCCTTCGTTCAGATAACGCCCCGCAAAGCTGTGTTCCATGTGCAGGCCGTCCATCTTTTCCTTCATCAGCTTACGGAAATCGCCAACGGAAATCCCCTTGCTGTCCGGCTTCTCTGCCTTGATATGGGCATTAATAGCCAGCCGCAGGAAGTTTGCCAGCGTCACCCCCGGAATCGAGATCGGGTACTGAAACGCTAAAAACAACCCTGCTCTGCTCCGTTCATCCGCTTCCATCTCTAGCAAGTCTTGCCCGTCGAAAATGACCTGCCCGGCAGTCACTTCATACGTAGGGCTGCCCATCAGTACATTTGCCAGCGTGCTTTTGCCAGAACCATTCGGCCCCATCAGGGCATGTACTTCGCCTTGCCTGATAATGAGATCTACGCCGCGAAGAATGGGTTTGTCTTCAACGTTGACGTGAAGATTACGAATTTCAAGTGCTGCGCCCATGAAGGCGTCCTCCTTAAATTTAACGCGCGTTAACTTTTGCGACTACCCTGAGGTTAAACATATGGCAAGTATACCAGCGCCATCACCTGCGGTCAATATTTTTATCATGCCGATGATAAAAATTGACTTCAAAATACAAGGATGGTATGATTTCCCCTCATTAGCGTCATTTCTATGAGGGAACGTAACATGGAACAGGTAAAGACTGAAGAGGGGCTGCGCGAAGCCCTGCGCGCAGTCATAGACCCTGAAATCGGCATGAATGTTGTTGAACTCGGTCTGATCCGTGATGTTGAAATTGGGCCAGACCGCGGCCATGTCGTCATGATTATGACCACGCCGTTCTGCCCATATGCGCCGGCACTACTGGAGCAATCACGCCGCACGTCGCAGGAATATCTGGAACTGCCAACCACTATCGAGATGGGTCTGGAAATGTGGGACCCCACGATGATGGAAGATGGCGCTGCCGACGACTGGGGACTTTTCTAACCCACGCAATCTTTAACTAGCAAAACGGGATGCTCAGTGGCATCCCGTTTTGGTTTTCTATACATATTGAATGTGCGGAAAAATCACCGTTGGGGGCGATTCTTAGCGATAAATTCCTTCGGGTCAACGTAGTTTTTCAGCAGCCGTGTACGGTCTTTACCCGGCCAATCTTCCGGATTCTGCTCCAAAACAGTCGTTGGGCTAAGATCAAAATGCAGATGATACGCAAACCGTCCGTAAGCATTACTAACATCTGAAATCTGCTGCCCGCGCTTTACCCGCTCGCCAACTTCCACAGTCATGTTTTCCACATGCCCGTAGCGGGAATACATGACCTGACCATTGGTATGCAGTGGATCATGTTTGATGATGATCACGTTGCCCCATATCGGAAGGCGGCTTGCGAATACGACCGTGCCGCTGGCAGTGGCATACACGCCAGAATGTGCATCTGCATCCTTTGGAAGATTCAGGTCTGCGCCAGTGTGATATGCCTCGCTGGGTGTCCCCACAAAATACAATTTACCAAACGGGCTGGCATCGTACCATTTTCCGCCCCACACTGTGCTGGATGCGCGCTCTTCCTCTGTTCCCATCGGCTGGTCATAGCCATCAGCATAGCCATCAGGCACTGGCCCGCCGGGGCCGGGATTCTCAATATACGTCACTTCCTGCCAGCGAACCGCATCAAAACTGATCTCGCGGCCTTCTTCGCCTGTCAGATCATTGAGAAAAACCGTGCCTGCATTGATGCTGCGCGGATCAAAATCAAAAATTCCGAGAGAGACCCATTGATTGCTATACAGGGATTGATCTACCGGCACCACCACTTCTAAGTTAGAGCCGGTCACCCCATGAATTTTGTATCGGGCATTGGCGGTTGTGCTATGCCGTGCGGAAATAAACACCGACACATCATACTTTGCAGCTGTTTTAAAGCGTGGTGTCCATCTCGCCGCCGTCCTGCTGTATTTAGGCTGCGTGGCTGTGTAGAAGGCTTTCCATCCCCAAACGTTCGTGAATTCCTGAAGCTCGCGGTTCCCGGTATATGAAAAATCGTTATACCCTTCGCCGCCGGGCTTAATAATCTGCTCTTCACCATAAATAATCTGTGGCGGTCTCGGTTTAGGTGGTGTCGTATCGCTCATCGGGCGGTTGATCGCCCCGAATTCAACTGGCCCGATAATGCCTGCGCGCCACCAGCTTAAACCAACCGCTTTATGCCGAACAATAGCGATTGATCGCGCCTGTTCCATCTCGCTAACTGGCGCGTCTGTCTGTAACGCTGGAATGATCGGCCTGCCAAACTTCGACCAGACTTGATAGGTCTCATTCAATATATCATCCGGCGTGCGCCTCATGGTTGACCAGTAGGCCATCGGGTGAATACTGTTGATAAACGGCTTCCATTCGTCAGGAAAGATCGTATCGAAATGATGCGCGCGCGGATCAACCGCCATGCCAATGTGAAACGCGCCGGGAATCTGTGAGCGAATTTTTAGCATAAACGGGCGAATACCTTCGCGCCCACCCTGCCAGAATCCACTGTACGGCTCAATATCCAGAATCATAGACTTCACGCCGGCCCGCAAACATGCCTGTACAATCAGCGAAGTTTCTGTATCCGGGTCGCCGCCGCGTGGAACGCACCACAAATGGGTTTCAAGGTTGTATCGCGCCAGTGTTTGCACCCAGCGATCAATGCTGGAAGGGCCATCAATCGCGAGATTCCGCTTGGTGTCCCAATAGCCCATCCACCGCGCCCCGCTGGTTTCCGTCCAATCGCTGGTTTTCACCCAGATTTGCGTGACGTAGGGGGCATTGGCACGAATATTCTTCGCAAAATCCTCGATCGTGTTCTCAGCAACCGAATCGCCGCGCCAGTGCCAGATCGCCACCGCGCCATTGTAGGGTGTCGGGCCAGTGGGCGGTGCCGCTGGCGGATCTTCAAAGGTGACGACTGTACTGCTTACCCATCCGCCTACTGAATTTTGCTCCACCCAAATCCAACCGTCGCTAGTTTGGGTAGACGGGTAAAACGTGCAAAGTGTTAGATCGCGTAATTCGCCTACAATCTTATGATTTGTGCTGGGGCCATTCCGAATATTCGCATAATCCAGCTTCGTATTCGCTAATCCAGTTTTTGCAGCGCCGGACTGCGAAGGTTTTGGCACCGGCGATGGAGTGCTTGCCATGCAGACCTCCAATAGTTGGTAATTCGTTTGTCTTCAACAGTTTATCGCGTCTTTATGACGCTTGCTATTAAGGCTTGCTGCGAACCAGCGCAATCGCCCCATCAACAAGAAACTGAAGTCATTTACATGCCTACAAGAGTGTTTGTTAAGTGGCCTGATTTTGCTCCCCGCCCTGCTGTGCTTCGCTTAGCTTCCCATCTCAGTGCGCGGAGAGAGGATTGAGGGGTGAGGTTGCGAGATTTATGCCTTCATCTTTCCCCACTCCCTCACAACTTTCCGTCTTGCGCCATAATAGGCTGTCGAGTAGACTTCTAATTCATTACGGGGTGTGGCGCAGTTTGGTAGCGCGCTTGCATGGGGTGCAAGAGGTCCCCGGTTCAAGTCCGGGTACCCCGACAACAAATCAATGTTTTTAGGTCTGTGGAACCCTATAGTCCACAGGTGTTATCAGTTTTCATCCATTTTGAAATTCCTTTGAACCTTTTGACTAGCCGATGAGTAGTTAGATATAGATGTGAGTGTGCCTGCTTGCCAGTTTACTGGTTTGCACTCGCTCACAAACGCTATTTACTTAATGAAGGAGTGTGGAAGGCATGAAGAATTTTCGTCGTGTCCTGTTGACCGCAAGCGGTTTGGCTTTAGCCGCCCTCGCTGTCGCGCCAGTTCTGGCACAGGATGATGGGCTGATCATCATTGAAGGCAACTTCGGTGGTGACCCTCAGTTCCTGAATCCGATCCTTGCTAGTGACACTGCTAGCACCCGTATGACCGGTTTCCTTTTCCCCGGCTTTTTGAATGCCAATGTTGAAACAGCGGTCCTTTCACCTTACGATCCGCCGATGGCTTCTGGTGGTCTGGTTCAGGACTGGACAGTTGACGATACAGGCACCATCTATACCTTCAACTTGCGCCAGGATTTGGTCTGGAACGACGGTACCCCCATCACTTCAGCAGATGTGATGTATACTTGGGGCGCAATTCAGGCAGGCTCTCAGGGTGTTGTGGACACTGCGCTTTCCTTCGTAATCGATCCCTCCGGCCAGTCGGGCATTCTCGATGTCACCGCTCCGGATGATCACACCGTCGTCGTAACCATGGCTTCGCCGGAATGCACCTCGCTGAGCAACGCAGGCGTTCTGGGTCCGGTTCCGGCACACGTGCTTCCCGCCGACTATGCCGAACTGAATGATGCTGAATTCAACCTGAACCCGACCGTCTCCGGCGGCGTGTTCAACTTCAGCGCCCTCAACCCCGGCGAGCAGGTTGCCCTGGTTGCCAACCCCACCTATGCCGATGCCCCTGAAGGCGGCGTAGCCCCTGCCGGTTTCATCTATCGCGTCGTGCCCGATCAGAACGTTCTGTTCGAGCAGTTCGTGGCTGGCGAAACCAATATGATTGACGGCCCCGCCGTTGCCCGCCGTGCAGAGCTGCGCGCGCTGGCTGATGCGGGTGAGAAGCAGGTTTATCCCTTCCCCGGCAACGCATGGGACTACCTGGCAATGAATCAGGCTGACCCGGCCAACCCGCAGAACGGCCTCGATGCTGACGGTAATCGTATTGATCAGGGTTCGCACCCGATCCTCGGCGACCTGGCAGTTCGTCAGGCAATCTCGCACGCGATGGACGTGGATTCAATTGCCGCTGCCGCGCTCTTCGGCGAAGGCTCACGCATGACCTCCTTCGTTATCCCCTCATCATGGGCATATGCTGATGATCTGCCCGTAATCGCCTTCGATCTCGATGCTGCTAACGCCATCCTCGACGAAGCCGGTTGGACTGATGGTGACGGCGACGGCGTGCGTGAATATCACGGCACCAACACCGACGTTACCCCCGAAGGCACCCCGCTGTCCTTCACCCTCTACACCAACGAAGGCAACGGCCGCCGCACCCAGATCGGTACGCTGGCTCAGGACCAATTGTCAGAAGCCGGTATTCAGGTCAACTTCCAGACCATTGACTTCAATACCCTGCTGGACATCATGGACACCCAGACCTTCGATACCTTCATCCTCGGCTGGCGCAATGGTTGGCCCGATGATCCCGATGCAACCCAGCTCTTCACTGCTCAGGCAGATGTGGTCGGTGGCGGCAGCAACAACACCTCCTACTACAATCCTGACTTCGAAGCCCTGAACATGCAAGCCAAGTCCGTTCCCGGCTGCGCTGTCGAAGACCGCGCCACCCTGTATCGCGAGATGCAGGCTATCTTCCAGGCTGACCTCCCCTACGTGCCCCTGTTCACTCAGGACGGCATGTATGCAGCCGGCCCGGAAGTCGCTGGTTTCGGTCCGTATCCGTCGAACCTGTACTGGAACGTGGATACCTGGACACAGGCGACTCCGTAATTTGCTTTAAGCTTTACAAACAGATGGGGCAGCAAGCTGCCCCATCTGTCTCTTCAATTCAAAATAGCCTTTCTTTCAAAAGTCTCAATAGATTTTACTGGTGCCGATTACGGTTGAAAGCGTTGGGATGTTTACCACAACATGATTAAATACACTCTACGGCGTCTGCTGCAAGCAATACCTACCTTTCTTGGTATCACCCTCTTTTCATACCTACTGATGACAGCGGCGCCCGGCGGCCCCGTTGGCGCGCTTACCTTTAGCCCAAATGTCACCCCTGCACAGCGCGCTCGTGTCGCCGTGCAGCTCGGCGTTGACGATCCATGGTCAGTGCAGTACCTTCGCTGGTTGGCCGGTGACGACTGGATGCGATGGGATAGCGATGGTGATGGGCTGGCCGATGGTTCCATATTCATCCCCATCGGTATTGATGAAACCGGCCATGCCTGCCATGAAGCCCCTTGCGCCATCACCTTCGCCCCCGGTACTGGAAAAGGCGTCTTACGTGGCGATTTCGGCCGCTCATTCTTTTACCGCCGCCCGGTCAGCAGTATGATCGGTGAACGTGTCGCTGCAACCCTTGAACTTGGGGCGGCGGCGCTGCTGCTCGGCCTCGTCGTCGGTGTGCCAATTGGCATTATCGCTGCTGTTCGCAAAGGCGGCATCTTCGACAATGTTACCCGCGTCCTCGCGGTATGTTTCAGCGCCATTCCAATTTTCTGGCTCGGCCTAATTTTACTCTTAGTATTTGGCGCTCGCCTCAACATTCTACCAATGGGCGGGCGCTGTCCACCCAGTTTGACCGGGGGATGCCCGCCTATATGGGGGCGTATTGAATATCTCATCCTCCCCACCTTTGTACTCGCAACCGGCGCAATTGCCGTCTATTCCCGCTATATGCGCGCCTCCATGCTTGACGTTCGCAGTCAGGATTACATACGAACTGCCCAGGCCAAAGGCTTAAGCAATCGCACCGTTTGGTTTCGGCATGGCGCGCGCAATGCGCTCATCCCTCTGGCAACCTTCCTTGGGCCTGCCATCACCGGCCTGCTTAGCGGCGCAGTCATTACCGAGCGTATTTTCTCATGGCCGGGATTGGGAAGATTTGCGGTAGACGGTGTGGTTTCACAGGACTATCCTGTCGTCATGGCAGTTGTGATTATTGGTGCCATCGCCACCATTCTCGGCTACATTCTCTCCGATATTCTGTACGCGTTGATCGATCCGCGTATTCGATTTGACTAAGGACCTGCGCGATGACGACCACATCTACAACGGCCAATGCCGTACCAAAGCTCGAGCAGGAAAGCAATAATCACGCCGTTGGCGAATCGCTTAGCCGCCTCGCGGTGCGCCGCCTCAAACGTGATAAATTGACGCTGGCGGCCATCGGGCTGCTGCTGGCAATCACCATCATTTGCGTTCTTGCGCAGCCAATTTCCAATGCCCTGAACGTCAGTTTCAACAAAACTAATGCCGATATCACCTTCTTACCCCCTTCGCTCACGCCCTATATTGGCGCTGACGGTCTGCCTCAATTTCATATTCTCGGCACTGACGATCTCGGTCGCGATCACTTCAGCCGGCTGCTGTTCGGCGGTCAGGTATCGCTCGCTGTCGGTTTCCTTGCGGCGCTGCTTTCCCTCTCCATCGGTGTTTCTCTTGGCATCGTCTGCGGTTACTACGGCGGATTGATAGACGACGGCACCAATTGGGTCATTTCAACCTTAAACTCTATTCCCTCGCTATTTCTACTGCTCATCATTGCCGCTGTATTGCAACCGTCGCCGACAACCTTGATTCTGGTACTCGGTTTGATCGGATGGACTGGAACCACCCGTCTGGTACGCGGTGAAACGCTCTCGCTGCGCGAGCGCGAATTCGTAGTCGGTGCCCGCGCCGTCGGTGCATCGCCATTTCGCATCATGCTTTCACACGTCCTTCCCAACCTGTTCTCGGTCATCGTCATCACCCTGGCAATTGACATCGGCGCGCTCATTCTGGTCGAAGCCGGTCTCAGCTTCCTCGGCCTCGGCATTAAAGAGCCATTCCCCAGTTGGGGCAAC
>JACSRP010000050.1 GCA_014879665.1 Anaerolineae bacterium
CACGTTAGGGATAACGTGAAGCTTAACCGCTTCTCGAAAGGTATCCCACCTATCCAAAACTCAGGTTATACTATACTCATCACCTTTATTGCTCAGGGAGTTCTATTTATGTCGTTAGCCGGAAAAAGCGTACTGGTCACAGGCGGCGCAGGGTTCATCGGCAGCCATCTGGTTGACCGCATCATTCAAGATGCCCCCGCTAACCTCGTGGTCGTTGATAACTTTTTTCTGGGGAGCGAATCAAACCTGATTGAGGCGCGCCGCGCATTTCCAGCATTGAAAGTGTACCGGCTTGATGCATCCGATCTCGCCATGATGGATCAGCTCGTCGCGGATGAGCAAATTGAGGTCGTTTTCAATCTCGCGGTCATCCCGCTGCCCACCTCTCTGCTGCATCCCGTCTGGACAATCAACACCAACATCGGCATCGCCCTTACATTTTGCGAGATTGCCCGCCGCGGCCGCATCAAAACCCTCGTTCAATGTTCGTCGTCAGAAGCCTATGGCACAGCAATGTACATTCCGATGGACGAAAAACACCCACTTATCCCCACTACCCCCTATGCCGCCAGCAAATCCGCGGGCGACGAAATTCTGTTGTCTTACGCCGAAACTTTCGGGATTGATGCGGTCATCGTCAGGCCGTTTAACAACTTTGGCCCCCGCCAGAACTGGGGATCATACGCGGGCATCATTCCGATTGTGATTCAAAAGATCGCCAGCGGTGAACCCGTCGAAATTTATGGCGATGGCGAGCAAACCCGCGATTATATTTTTGTTCGCGATACCGTTGATGCCATCGTTCGCGTCTACGAGCAGGAAAGCACGCGCGGGAAGGCTATCAATATCGCCACTGGCTGCGAAATCTCCATCAATAAGCTGGTGGCCGATATTCTTCGTAATGCCGGCGCGGCAGATCATCCGGTCATTCACGCGGCAGAACGCCCCGGCGATGTTCGCCGTCACTGCGGCGATGTTGGGCTAGCCCAACAACTCATCGGATTCCAGCCGTCCCCTATCAATGACGAGAAACTTCGTGAAACCATCCAATGGTACGTCAACCACCGCCATGAGGCTTAATATCCCCTATACCGATGCGCGCGAACTTGAGGAAATTGCCAAAGTTCTTGCCACCGGCTATCTCACGCAGGGGCCGAAAACACGCGAATTTGAGCAGCAAGTTGCGAATTTTGTGGGCTGCCGCCATGCGTTTGCTATGAGTTCCTGCACCACCGCGCTGCATCTTTCTCTGGTCGCCCTCAACATCGGCACTGGTGATGAAGTGCTCGTCCCTGATTTTACCTTTCCTGCCACCGCCAATGTCGTCGTTCAACAAGGGGCAATTCCCGTCCCAGTAGATATTGACCTTGAAACTTTCAATATGAATGTGGCCGACCTGCGCGCGAAGATCACAGCGCAGACCAGAGCGATCATGCCCGTTCACGCCTTCGGGCTGTCTGCCGACATGGATCCAATCATGCAGCTAGCCGCAAACTCCAATCTGCCAGTCATTGAAGATGCGGCCTGTGCTATCGGTACCACCTATCACGGGCGCTGCAGCGGCACCATCGGGGCGCTTGGCTGCTTCAGCTTTCACCCGCGCAAGATCATCACAACTGGCGAAGGCGGCATGATCATCACCAATGATGACGCGCTGGCTGCCAAAATCCAGTTACTTCGCAGTCACGGCGGCGTTCGGCGGGGGAATTTTTTCGAGTTTGACGAGGCCGGTTTCAATTACCGCCTGAGCGATATTCAAGGGGCGGTTGGCGTTGCCCAGATGGAAAAACTGCCGTGGCTGCTTGAGCGGCGGCGCTTTCTGGCCGGCCAGCTTAAGGAAGCCCTCGCCGATATCCCCGGCGTCACCCTTCCCGCCGAACCGCCCTGGGGCGGGCATATTTATCAATCATTTGTCGTGCTGCTTGGCGAAGGCATCAACCGTAACGGCGTGATTGAGCGCCTGCGCGAGCGCGAAATCGAGACCACATTAGGCACTTATTCCCTATGCAGCCAGCCGTTTTTCCAGCGCACATTTGGCTATGATCCGTCTCTCGCGCCGGGTTCGCATGCCGCATTTACACGCTCGCTAACGCTGCCCTT
>JACSRP010000123.1 GCA_014879665.1 Anaerolineae bacterium
CCCAAACTCGGTATACATCGCATCCGATAAGGCGGTATCCAGCAGCGCCGCCGTCAATTCACGCGGTGTGGTGCTGCCATCGGCCAGCGGGAAGTCTGTCGTGATCGCGGCTGAGGCCAACTGCGTTTGAAAATTCGAGAAGAATACATCCGGCGCGCCCTCTGGAAATTCAGCAGCACAGGCGGGATCGTCGGCGCAGTCCAGCAGTGAAGCCGTCAGGGCATTTTCGAAAGCAGCATCTTGCTGCGCATAAAAATCTGCGCCTTCCAGCGTCAAATCCACCACGCCATCAAGTATCAATCCGGCGACATGTTCAGGATAAGCGGCTGTGTAGGTTTGCGAAAATTGCGTGCCATAGCTTTCGCCGTACAGCCAGAACTGCTCATCACCCACCGCCAGCCGAAAAATCTCAAGGTCTTCTATCGCCTGTGTGGTGGCTAAATAGGGCAGCAGATCGAGGCGATTAATTGCCGCAATACAGTCCGTCGCAAAAGTTTCGGCGGCGTCCAGCAGCGATTCCTGATCGGGCGTGTCAGCAGTGTAGTAGGCCAGCGCTTCCTGATCGCAGCGTACGCCTTCTGAACGGCCAATGCCGCGCTGATCGAAAAATACAACATCGAAATTCTCGAAAACTTCGGGGTAGAAATATGATGAGTAAATATCGGCAGCATATAGGCCGGAGTAACCGGGGCCGCCGACAACGGTTACGAACATGCCACGCCGCGCTTCGGAGTTGCCTGCGGGCATCACCGCAAAGCTGATGTTGATGCTTTCGCCGTTATCCTGATTTGTGTGATCCAGTGGCACGGCGATCTCAACACACTGAAAATTAGGCGATTCTCCGCAAATTACCGCGCCGTTCGCCTCCAGAAAGCGCGTCATTGGCGTTCCGGCATCCTGCGCCGCGATCGGGAAAGCGACTAAGAGTATAAGCACAGCAAATAATGTTGTTAAAAGCAGCATGCGTTTCATGGTCTTTCCTCACCCCCGCCTTCTCCCAGTGCTGTTGGCAGCTTATCAATACTGCACAAATTTTTCTCCTGCCAGTATGTCGCCAGCCCTTCCTCACCTCGATGTTCTGACCATTTCAGCAGTTGATCACGCTCTCCCTTGAAATCATAAAACGGCACTGCATAGCCGCACGAGGTTTGCACCATATGGATGTTGGCGACGATGATCTGCCGCGCGCCCATAATGAGCGTAAATAGTGGGCTGAGTTCACCCCATTCCGGCGTATCCGGCAAGATCGTGCGGCCTTCGCCATATAAACGCAAGATATTGGGCGGGCCTTCAAAGGCGCAAAACATGAAGGTGATGCGTCCATTTTCCAGCAAATGTGCTGACGTTTCATTGCCGCTGCCGGTTAAATCTAGATAAGCGACGCGGTTGGGTGAAAGGATGCGAAAGCTGTCTTGCCCTTTTGGTGACAGGTTCACATGCCCACCGGCGCTGAGTGGCGCTGTCGCCACAAAGAACATCTGCTGCTTCAGGATGAATTTCTGCAAATCATCGCTAATGGACTCGTAGAATTTTGCCATTACTCCTGACCTTAAACTGTTTTACCGCTCAATATTGCAAGAACAAAACTGCATTCAAGATATCACAACCCCACAGTGCGCTATTCAGGGCGAGAGTGTTAAAACATCGAAAGTTGGGTTGGGCTGCCGCCAGATTTCGGCAGTTCGCTTGAGTCAGCCTGCTCTGGCGTGCTGTCACCGTTATTTTCGGAGGCGGCGCGGCGCTTCTTCACTTCTTCAATGATTTGCGGAATACGCATGACATCCTGCGCCATCGTTTCCTGAAGCGTGGGGTTGCGCAGCACCGCCGCCGGATGAAACAGCGGATAGTAGGCCACGCGCTCATCAAATTTTGGCTTGCCGTGAATTTGCGTGATTTTGCCGCCGGGGAAATAGCGCGCCATGCTGAAACGCCCCAGTGTGACGATGATCATTGGGTCAATCATCATTTCCTGCGTGTCCAGATATGGCTTGCAGGCGAGAATTTCATCGGGCGTTGGATCACGGTTTTCCGGCGGGCGGCATTTGACCACATTAGTGATAAATACCTGCTTGCGGTTCAGCCCGATCATCGCCAGCAGTTTATCCAGATAATCTCCGGAGCGCCCCACAAAAGGCAGCCCCTGTTTATCTTCGTGGAAACCAGGCCCTTCGCCAATGAGCAGGATTTCGGCGTTGATGTCGCCATATCCCGGCACCGCTTTGGTGCGTGTTTTGGAAAGATCACATTTCTGACAGATCAATACCTGATCCGCAACGGCTTCCATCTCAGCGGCGCGGTCAATCATGGGATGACGCTCCCTTGTGTTTTCGTAATCTCACGGACGCCCCTTCGCCATGGGCCGGAGAACGGCTGGAGAGGTGAGGCATTTGGAGTGTAGCCCTTGCTCTGCGCTCCGGCAAGTTGACCTGATGCCATATGCGCCATTCTTTCGCTTGATTAGCGCCCACCTGTAAACATGCTGGACGGAAAGAATAGGCGATGCCCGTCCTGCTCCACAAAGGTGACGCCATCCTGCGTCCATTCCGCCTGCGACTGGTTGATATAATCCTCTAGATTGCTGTTATAGGTGAAACTGTAATCTATCATGTGGCCGTAATTCGTTTGAGTACCCCATGTCACGACAATTGCATGCCGCCGATCTACATACAGCGGCCAACCGGAGAAATCCAGATCGCGCTCGATCACGGCTATACAATAGCCATTATGGTCATAGGTGATTGTTTCCGGTTGGCAGTTCTGCCAGATCACCCGCAGTGTTGGCCGCGTCGCTGTATAGAGCACCACCAGCGAGACAATTCCGCTGACAATGGCAAACGCAAGGATCCAGAAAAATGCTTTTAATATCCACTTCACAAGCTGCCTCCTTCAGATTCCACCGGTAATAATTTCCACATTACTTTTCTAACGTATTTTTCGACTCTTGAGTTCCACGATCTGTTGTATCTACGCGCAGTATTCTGGCGCGTTCGCTTCCGAATAAGCCAGTGAATCTCCCCTATAATTGAGGGACAGAGAAGTCAGAAATAAGCATCAGGAAAATTTGCACCCCCAATTTGAATTTTGACTCTGGAATCATGGAAAATCTCGATTATTATTATTATGCAATGTGGTAAGAGTGGGGCGCTGTTGCCTCAACCACATCGGTGTTGTGGTTGGACACCTGATAAGCCAGAAGAAAACATCGCGGTAGACGCTGCACGCTCTAATGTTAGAAATCGGCAGCATTCAAGCGGCGTTTTTTAGAAACACCTGCTAGATTTCCTCGCAATTTTGGAATTCTGTGTAGTTCAAGGCTAAAGCAGACCACAAATTCCTTGGAGGAATAGGTACAAATGGCACGCACACAAGGTACAGTGAAGTGGTTCAACAGTGAAAAAGGCTACGGGTTTATTACCCCCGAAGAAGGCCCCGATCTGTTCGTTCACTACACTGAAATCCAGTCAACTGGCTATCGCTCTCTGAACGAAGGCGATAAGGTTGAATTCGTGATCACCGACGGCAAAAAAGGTAAGCAGGCCAGCGCCGTTACCGTCGTCAACAACTAGTCTTTGACTAAACATGAAACCCGCTTCCGCACGGAAGCGGGTTTTTGATTCCTCAGCCTGCAAAGGTTGGGGTTGGCGCGGCTTGCTCAAGAAGGCTGCCTACCGGCGCAGGCGGCTCGTTAAGTTCGGCGCGCGTGGGCGTGGCGGTGATCTGCGGCGTCACCGCAACCGGAGTGCGGGAACGCGCCATCATCGTTGCTGTCAAGGCAAAGTTACCTATTGTTGGCGTTGCAATGACCGGTGTTGGCGTGCTGGTCGCGGTGGGTGGCAGCGGTGCATTGGCATCCACGATCAGGTCATCGGGGCTGAAATTCGGGCTGCATTCCAAACCTATGCGCTGCACCCAACCGTGTACACTGCCGACCAATTCGGCACGCAGCCACGTTCCCATAGCATCGCGCGCGCTCACGATGATTTGCTGCCCCCCCGGCACCGTCGAAATGACATTAGCGGTGGTCCCCGGCGCGTCATAAACCAGCGTTTGTTCGGCCGTGAGGCAGATCGGGCTGACTGTTTGCGCTGTGAGTAGGCTCTGAACTGTTTCTCCCGCCGCATTCGCTGCCATGATCTGCAAGGTAAGATTGGGATTATGAATGATAGCCGTGAAAGTTTGCTCGCCCTGTGACGACAGATCTATTGGCCCGATCACATCATCGCTGGCAACTAACCGAACGCTCGTGGCATTCGGCACATTCCAGCTTACAGTGATGGGCTGCTCAACGTAAAGCATCAACGGTTGTGGCGCAACCATGAAATTGGCAACCGTAAACGGCGCATCCACATATACAACGGCAGTAGCGATAGCAGTGGCGCGGCCATTTCCGGCGACTAACACCACATTGACCGCGCCTTCTAGCTCGCCGGTATTCAGCGATGCACTGGTTGTGTCGCCGTTAAATGTGCCTGCTGGCGTTCCATTGACTTGCAGTGTGATGTTGTTGGCGTTGCACGCAGTCCAGTTCACCAGCAGCGGCTGCCCCTGTTCAATCATGGCTGGCGCGGTGAAATTTTGAATCTCCGGTGCCGGCGGCGGGGTCAGCACCAGCAGCAGCAGCACCGCCGCGAATGCCGCTATCGCCACCAGTCCCCCAACAACGGCAAATAAACCCCAGCGCGGCAGTGAGGGCTGATCTATGAAGTAAGCGCGCGTTGAAACCAGAAATCCTGAAGGATCGTTAGAACGTACCAGCAGGTCATACGAGTGTTGTTCTGCGCCGCCAGTGAGCCGGGATCGCCGGAGGCTGGGCTGGCCCGCTAGCACGGTTCGCTGCCCCGGCGCCAGCGTAATCTGTGTGGTTGGAATGTTAAACTTCAACGTGCCGCTGCCATCTATCGCATTCGGCTCGCGAGTACTCAGACTCAAGGTAAGCGGCCCACTGCCCTGATTGTGTAAATGTAGGCGGAACGGCTGCCCTGCGCGCATCTTGCGCGATTCCAGCGCCATGCCAAAGCCGCTGTATGCGAGAATATGCAGCGGCACTTCGGTACTCACCTGCTGTTCCAGTTGATTTTTCGGGCGTACCAGCACACGCACAGCGTATTCACCGGGCGTACTTTCGGGCCGGCGCAGCGGCTTAAAACTGACCATAGCATCTTCAGTTTCGCCGGGGCGTACTTCAACTTCTGGCCGATCTATACGTACCCAATCTTTAGGAACACCGCTGATCTCGATGACATATCGCTGGCTTTCCTCGCCTTGATTCGCCACCAGCACGCGGGCAGCTGTATGCGCGCCGGGTGAAATCGCAAGTTCCGGCGCTTCTACCGTGACGCTGAAACGCGCTTCTACTGCTTCGATATGGCGCGTTTGCTCTTCGGGAACATCCACCGGGCGTGTGGGATTTTCGTCCACATCGTGATACAGCAGGATTAATTCACCGATCAGAATTTCTTCGCCGCCATGTAGTATGCGCGGCGTATTGTGATTCAGTCGGGCGCCGTCTACAAAGGTGCCGTTGGCTGAATCCAGATCGGTGATGATAGTCTCGCCATCACGCCGCGAGAAACTCATGTGATACCGCGAGATGGTATCAGTTTCCAGCGGAATGTTATTTCCCGGAGACCTGCCAATCGAAATATTATCATCGTTCAGTGAGAACGATTTGATGATGCCATCGGGAAAGAATACGTCCAAGCGGCCGTAAGCCATGCCCTGCTCCGACATGTTGAGTTTTGTGCGCAAACTCTAATTTTAGCCCGAAGGCATGAATATTGGCAAAGACGGCGGATAGACGTTGAAAATGAACTGGCGTTACATCGTACCAATTTGCTGTATCGCGCGTTCAACGCTGTCTTTCGGGTTTACGCTAATTTGAACGTCAGAAAATTTACCGTTCTCGTCAATGACGAAATGTGAGCGAATTACGCCAATATATGGTTTGCCAAACACGGTCTTTTCGCCCCACGCGCCCCACGCCTCGATTACCTGATGATCAGGATCCGATAGCAAATCGTAGGGTAAGCCTTCCTTGATCTTCCATTTAAGCTGGTCTTCTGGCCTATCCGGGCTAAGCCCCAGTACCACCGCATTTTGCGTTTCCAGCTTCGGAAATTCATCGCGGAAGCCGCAGGCTTGCTTAGTGCAGCCTTCCGTGCCCGCCGCCGGGTATAGGAATAGAATTACCTTTTTACCACGATAATCGCTCAACTTCACCTTGTTACCGTCTTGATTCAGCAGTTCAAAATCAGGCGCAGCATCGCCAATTTTTAGCATGTGTACACTCCTCATGTTCGAAATGGATAGGATGGGTTAAGGATAGCGCATCTTTCTGAGAGACGTTAAGACATGTGGTATCCTTACCGTCACCATGATCGCACGCCGCCTCTTGCCGATTGGCGCGTTTTGCGCCGCCCTGCTCCTGCTTTTACTTGCATATCTGCCAACCTTGCAAACTATCCCCAACGGCTCGGATCATCTATTTATGATTGATGTGGGCGAAACGCAGGTGGTTTTGAATGTTTGGGGTACGCTGCACGCCACCGGCTACCCGCATTATGTAATCGCTGGAAACGCGCTGGTGGCGCTGCTAAAGGTTTTAGGAATAAGCGCGGCGGCAGCCCCCGCGGTGGTTTCGCTGATCTGGGGGGTGCTTGCGCTTGGTTTGATCTTTCTGCTAGCGCTGAATATTTCAGGGCGGGCATGGCTGGCGGCGCTGTTGATTTTAGCGTATGGTCTGACCCGCTTTGTTTGGCTGCATCAGGTGATCGCGGAAATTTATTCGTTTGGCCTATTTTTGCTGGCCGCGCTGTTATGGATTGCGCTTGGATTGCGCGGGCATGATCGCGCGCGCTTATTTGCGCTGGCGCTGCTGGGCGGGATGGCGGTGGCGCATCATCGCGCGCTTGCGCTGGCTATTCCCGCGCTGCTGTTTGCGATGTGGCCGGTGCTGCGCGCACAGGGGCGGAAATTACCCGGCGTGTTGATAGCTTGCCTGCTGTTAGGCTTGATCGGCTTCATCCCCTATGCCTACTTACCGCTGCGCGAAACTGCTGGTTCCGCATGGGCGTATGGGGAACCGGATACCCTGTCAGGGCTGCTGGATCAGTTTTTAGGGCGCGAAGCGGAGCGCTTCATCGGCGCGCCAGAGACGCTGGCGGCGTTGGGCACAAATATCGCCCGTGTGACCGGTGCGGTGATCGAAGATATGACTCCGTTTGGCGTGATTGCTGGCGTGATCGGCCTTATTGTCGGCGTCTGGCGTAATCATACCCGGCACGCAGCGATAGCCTTTGCCCTTCTAGTCATCAGCGCCTATATTTTCCACTGCCTACTATACAGCGATCTGCTGGTGGCGCTGCTGTTGATGATTTCGCTGCCGCTGGCATTTGGCTGGCTGTTTGCCGCGCTGGCAATCTTATATTTAGTAGAGCGAAACGCCCCGGAGCATGGCAAATTACTGGCGACTATCGTGATTGCCGCGCTGGCGACCCTCTATAGTGTGGCGCAGATAGGCTTAAATCGTGAGTTCATCGCTGAATTAACCGGTGATCATACCGGGCTGGATACGATAGCCCTTTTTGAAACTGCGCCAGAAAATGCGACAGTGATGATCGCATGGGGGCCGCGATATTTCGCCGCCGGTTTCGCTCATGACGTTGAAAGCATGCGCCCCGACCTGACGCTGGCCGATCATAAAGCCGATTATCGCGCAATTCTGGAGCAGGGCGAATTGGTCACACCGGACTACACGTTTTACAATCAGCCGCTGACGTGGTGGGAAGATCGCATCGGCGCGCCGGTATATCTTTCCTCGCCAGCGCCGGGCTGGGTGCAAATTGCCGACCAACCGGAGATAGCAGTAGTTACAAATGGGGAAGCGGCGGGAATTAGCGCGCAGGCGGAAGTACAGTGTATGCCCACAGGGTTGACACTCTCGGTGTTATGGGCGGCGGAAACCACGCTAACCCAAGACCTGAGCGTTTTTGTGCACGTGCTGGATGCCGATGGCAATCTTATCGGACAGGGCGACCAGTCAGCGCCGGTCTATGGCCTGCGTCCGTTGACGACATGGCAGGCGGGTGAACAAATACGGGATACCTATATGGTTCAGCTGCCTGTAAATACGCTGGCGGCGCGGGTGCGCTATGGTCTGTACAACCAGAATCCAGACGGAAGCTTTACTAACCTGTTTGAAAACGAACGACCGGTCAACTGTGCGCTATGACGATGATCAAAGATGGCCGAATGAAGCGCTGGCTGCCGCTGTTTGACCTTCTCTATATCCTCGCGCTGATGCTGTTTGTGCTGGCAGGCGTGGCGAATGTCCCATTTCACGGCGATGAAGCTATGCAAATTTATATGAGCCGTGATTTTGAGACGGCGTTTGTAGCGGGTGATTTCGCCACGTTGACGCAGGGACCGCCTTATTTCACAGATGACGATAACCAGCTTCGTATTCTCAATGGCACAGTACATCGCTATTTAGTGGGTTTCGCCAGAAATCTGATTGGCGTCGGGCGGGATCAGCTAATGCCGCGCCCCGGATGGGATTGGGGGCTGGACTACGATTTCAACGTTGAAACCGGACATATGCCTTCGGGATCGCTGCTGCTGGCCGGGCGTTACGCTTCAGCGCTGCTGCTGGCGCTTAGCGTACCGGTGATTTTCGGCATCAGCTGGCACATCGGGGGTCGTCCGACTGCTTATCTTGCCGCCGGGCTGTTTGCGCTGCACCCCGTGATCTTGCTCAATGGCCGCCGCGCTGTGCAGGAAGGGGCGATGCTGTTCTTCGGTTTGCTGTCGGTACTGATCGGCGCGAATTTGGCGGCAAGGCGCGCGCGTAATTTATCGGGTTGGCCTTTATGGCCTCTGCTGGCCGTTTCTTGTACGCTGGCGCTGGCCAGCAAACACTCTGCGCTGCCGTTTGTCGCTGGCGCGCTGGGCTGGGTGTTCATCTCCGAATGCGTGCATTTCAAGCTGCGGCGAATGCTGTTCGCTATAGTGGCATTAACGTTAACGGCGCTGGTTACTGCCGCTGGCTTTATCGCGCTTTCGCCAGCCTTGTGGAGCGATCCGGCGGGGCGCATTGGTAATTTGCTGCAAATCCGGCAAGAACTGATCGATTCACAGGTGATTACATTCTCAGATGGCCCGATGCCAATTCAGGATCGTTTTCTAGGCGTTTTCACCAATCCGTTTATGCGCTCCCCACAGTTTTTTGAAGCGCCTGCCTGGGCTAACTATGAGCCGATCACCCGTGAAATTCAGGCTTATACCGGTTCGCTGTTGGCCGGTTATCCATCGGGCGGCGTTTTAGGATTGGCGCTGACCGCGGCGATGCTGATGGGCATGGTCGGTTTGTATGTGCCGCGCTGGCGCCCGCGCCGTGATTGGGCACCGACGCTTGGCTTGAGTGTATGGACGGCGGCGACAGCCGGCACGCTGCTGCTTAGCCCGCTGGATTGGCAGCGGTATGCGCTTCCACTGCTTCCCTGCGCCGTTCTGTTCGCGGCGGCTGGCTTTACGATTGTTGGCCGCTGGATTATGCTAAGATCAAAGCGTTAATCATCCGGGAGGTCGAGTGATGCGATTTGCCAGCCTGTTCATCATCTGTGCCTGTCTATTTCTTGCCGCCTGCGGCGGGCAGCCGGCCGCACCAACACAAGCGCCGATCCCCGAAGAAACTGCGGTGATTGATCTGAACGCAACGCCTTCAATGCTGGACATCATCGCACAGACAATTACCGTGCCACCGCCGGGGGTATTGAGCTACGTGGCTACTTCTGGCACGCCAGAAGGCCCGCCGCAGCCATTTGAACTGAACCTTGTACAACTGGAAGTGCGCCCGGCTGGAGGCAGCGAAAGAACCATCATCACCATCAACGGTGATGGAACGGCGCTGCGTGATGGTCAGCTCATTCAGATGGACTCGGCCGCGCTTGAGGCTTTACGAGGGTTAATAGAGCAGATTAATTTCTTCAACATTCAGGGCATATTCGTGGGTGAAGGCCCAACCACGCAGGGCAATCGTTATTATTTGACTGTGACTGGTTCTGCTGGCAGCCGGATGATCACCGCCGAAGATCAGAATACGCCGTCAGAGCTGCTGGCGATCATTACGCTAATTCAGTCCATAGGCGAGGGCGAGCCGGTAGAATAAGCCTGCCCTTTCGTGATAACGAGTCGCATCGCTCAATCCTGACAGGGGTAGGTTTTTCATTTAACCGCCCCTCAGTGATGTGATGAAGGGGTCAGCTTTGCGATAGTAAACAGTGTGAGGGTCGAGCGTTTTTAGCCCGCGCAGCCCGGCGCCGTATCGCGGAAGAACCAGTCTGGCAGCGTCTCACTCTGGAATACCTCGCCTTCAAAGGCCAGATTTGGCGTGCCAAAGGCCACGTAAACCGGAGAGTTCCAGAAATCCACTACATCCATTGGGCAGGTGAGGATGTTAAATACATCCATGCTGCCGTAATGCGCCACATGCACCACGCCATCTGACTGGCGATCATTGTTTGGATGAACGGTATGCAGAGTGCGCGAATCAGGATCACCTAGCGCCAGTTCCATCTGCCCAAAGGGCATGGTCGTTTGCAGCACGATGCTGGTGACACGATCTTCACCATTGATCATCGCGGTTTCAATGCGGCCATCAAAGGCGCGGCCTGTTTGTACGTATACGGCAGGGCGATTGTCACTCCACCACCATGAGATCATGTTGGAGGTGACGCGCACATCCTCTACAAATGGAAGTCCCTGCAAAATTGCGGCGGCTTCGGTCACCGTAGTGCTGCCGGGTTGAATGCCATGCCAGCAGGGCATCGAGCAGCCATTGGGTGGGGTCAAGAGTTCGCTCAATGAAGCAGTAGAATCATTGGCAAAGGTGTACGCTTGCGCAACCGCAGCCGTTAATCCAGCGATGAACACGAGCACAATGATAACTGCTAGCCGCATGGCAAAAGTTCCAAATAAACTGGCAGGGGCTGCGGGCAGCACGCGCAGGGCGGGCTGTTCTTCAATGACGGGTTGTAAAACCGCGTATTCACCAGTGGTTGTCGCATGTGCAGACATAAAACAGCATTAAGCCTGAATACCAAATTAACGTCTGCTTTTATTATTGGCGATGATCCGTCATGGAATGGGTGGGACATGAGTACTAGTACCGTAAATTTAATGAGTTTTTCACAATTGTCCACAACGCTGCATTCATTCTGGCGGCAGCTCGCGGCTTAATACGCTGGAATGCTATCTGCCAACCCGTCATGCTCCAAAAAGCCGCGCCATTGTACAAGGGTTTGATTGAAAAAAGACCTAAGACATTACGACTTGCCTGTTGCAAAACAACGAATTTCACACGCTTAACCTGTAAACGCATAAAATTTAACTCTATCATTCAGCATCTTTGATGATCAAGTAGGTACAATGTCTGTGCATTTTGGATCGCGCAATCATCTATATTGCGCGTAAGATCAGTTTGCAGTAAGCAAACGTTGGAGTCATTTGTGTTTGACGAATTTGACCAGTTGAACTATGCAGAAGGCAGAAGCGTATTTCAGGGCGCGCGTATGCGCGGCTTCTGGGCGGAATTGTTCAATTTGATACGGGGAAAGCCGGCAGAACTTCTGAGTTTTGAAGATGTGCGCACGCGGCTTCGCTTGCGTGAAGAAGACTACAAGGGGTTGCAGGAAGTTCCGCTTGAAAAGATTGTTGGAAGTGTGGGACGCTACCGCGATTTCACCCGCAATTTTCAGCCTAAACATGCTGGAATGCAGGAGCGCTGGAGCAGAATCTACGCTCAGGCAAGCGGGATGACCGGACTGCCACCGATTGAGCTGTATCAGGTAGGGGATGTCTATTTTGTGCGTGATGGCAATCACCGGGTTTCGGTTGCCCGGCAGTTAGGCTCGCGTACGATTCAGGCACATGTGACTCAACTGCCCACCTCCATCAGTATGACGTCGGATATGACGGATCAGGATCTGGATGCCGCGACGGCCTATGCGACATTTTTGGAACAGACCGGCCTGAAGCACACGCGCCCGCATCATCAGGCGATTGAGTTAAGCGAAACATCGCGCTATGACGATCTGCTGGGGCATATTTATGTGCATCAGGCAGT
>JACSRP010000199.1 GCA_014879665.1 Anaerolineae bacterium
TCCAGCACCAGCAGCGCAGTGATGCTGCCGCCAGAAAGCATGGGGATCGTCACCTGACTTATGCTTCCTTTCAGGCTAGGAATATAATCGCGATCCATTGTCACATCGTAGACCAGTTCTGGCTGGCGGGTACGCATTGCACGGGAAACCACGCCGCGATCCAGCGGGAGAAGGCTGCCTTCTGCACCCTCAGGCCAATCTTCATCACCGTAGCCTTCGCTGTAAATCACTTGCAGCACCGGCGTATCGCCTGCAACCACGCCGATCAAGCCGCTGGTTGCGGTGCTGTTTTCCAGCGCCCACTCTACTGTAATGCGCGCCACTTTCGTCAGATCAAGCGAACGGTTTAGCTCAACGTCAATTCGTTCCAGCGTTTCCAATTCCGAGACGCGCATGCTCAGCTGTTGATCGGTCAATTGAAACAGCCGCGCATTTTCAATGGCCACCGCAGCCTGACCGGCAAATGTGTTCAGCAAATCTGCGTCGTCATGGTCGAAGCCAACGCCGCGCTTATTCAACACTTCGAGAACACCGGTGACATTGTTCTGGCTGACCAGCGGCACCGCGATCACACTACGGGTCTGGAAGGGGCCTTTTCCCAATTCGCCAGCCCAGCGTGGATCGCTCATCACATCAGGCACGATCACCGCCGTTCCGGTGCTGGCAACCTCGCCCACCAGCCCTTTTCTGGCAGGCACGCGCACACCGATAATGTCGCTTCCAGAGCCGCCAATCGCCACGCGAAAGATCAGATCTCCAGTGCCGTCGTCGGCGGCCAACAGCAGTGATCCGGCCTCAGCATCGAGGATTTCTGTGGCACTGGCCGTGATCAGTTTCAGCAGTTCTTCAAGATTCACTTCAGATGCCACCAACTGGCGGCTAACGTCGTTCAACACAGACAGCTGACGGGCGCGTACAGTCGTCTCGCGGAACAGCCGCGCACGTTCAATCGAAGCTGCCGCCAGTGCGGCAATGTCATTGAAGATTTTGAGCTGCTCATCGGTGTACTGACGGTTCGACTGTGAAGTTCCCGCAGCAATCACCCCTAGCACTTCAGAGCCAGCAATAAGCGGCACGCCCATCCATGCCCGCAGCGCCCCATCTTCAGCCATATCCAGCCCACGTGACTGCATTTCACGGGGGAAATGGGCGATTCGCAGCGGTTGGGCGGCGCGCATCACCTCACTGTACAGATCGCGCCCCATCGGCCAGCGTATTTCTTCGCGCTCGCGATAGCGTTCCTCATCTTCGAGGAAAAACGCATAATACAGATCAGTAGTGAGGTAGTCTTTAAGCACGATATAAAAATGACTAGCTTCAATCAGCTTATCAGCCTGCGTGCTGATCAATTCCAGCAGATCATCAAATTCCAGCGTGAAGTTGACAGCCTGCGAAACCTGCCCGATAACGTCCAACTCACGGACACGCCGTTCCAATGAAGCGACGACCTGCGCGCGCTCTACCGAAATGCTCATTTGCGCGGTTAGATTCTCGATGTATCGAAGTTCCTCGAATGCGTAACGCCCTGCTTTCGACTGCGGCGCGCCAATCAGCGCGAAACCGTTCAATCCGCCAGAACCCCGGAAGCCGGCAAGTGCCATCGCCTTCAAGATCTGCAAGCGCGCGCGTTCAGCCAGAAGCGGCGCATCCCATGGTTTGCCCGGTTCGAAATAGATCAGCGGTTGCGCACCGTCTCTCAATGCTGCAATCAGCGGGCTGTCTTTGGAAAAGCGAATATCCGTGCCGGGTTTACCCACGCAGCTATAATCGCCGGTTTGAAGATCTGGAAAGAACACGAAGGTATAGTCTGGCTGCAAGCCGTCATCAAGCGCCGCTTTATAAGCCGCGTTTACCGTTTCAAGATCGCTTGCGCCGGAAAGAGCGCGGGAAAAATCTTCCACGAGCTGTGTGTAATTAGCCCGTTTACGAAAATAGAGACGATCCACGTGCGTTTGAATGCGCGTGCGAACGGGCACAAATAGCACCGCAACTAAAAAGATGGCGATCGCTACCAGCACCGGATTGTTCGCGCCGACCATGCTTTGCGTGACGAGACTCGCGCCGAAGACCAGCAGGAAATAGCCAATCGTCAGCGCCACCAGCATGATGCTGTAGGTGATACCAGCGGTGATGATGTGATCGCTTTGATAGGCGCGATATTGCAGCACGGCGTAAGCGAGGCTAAGCGCGGGAATGATGAAGAACGGCGATACTGCCGATATATTCAGCGGTATCGGCTCGCTGCCAGTGATCCCCCGCGAAAGCATATTCAGCGCCCAGATCACGGCAATGGCAAAACATAACGCCGCGCCAATCAGCACGGTATTGATCTGGTCGCGCGCTAGTGCCGAAATAACCCGCCGACGACGCGCTACCAGCGCGATGACCAGCAATAGCAATCCCAACAGCGCGCTGCCGGCCGCAGCCGTCTGCGTCCATATCGGCATCTCCAGAGAGGTCGGGTTGGCGTTGAAGTAGGCCAGCACCGCGCCAACAATTCCCATCAAAATAATCGGCAGGAAACGAAGCGCAGGTTGGCGATAATCCAGCGAGGATCGCGTTGGGAAAATGAGCGCCAGTGAGGCCAGCAGCCCCCCTAACAGCGCAGTGGCCATGATCCATGCCCAGATCAGTGTATAGGTGGTATTCAGGCCAAACAAGCCGGTCAGGAAAATGCTCAAGGCCATCAAGCCCATAGTAACGATACGGGCAGACGCCTGATTCGGGCGCATCACGAATACGGCTGCGCCAAGGATTAAAACGGCCAGCCCTGAACCCCACGGAACCGCGAAATAGGCGATGAAATCTTCAGGTGGGAAAGAGATCGGGCGGAAGGAAACACTACAGCGATCAGGCGAGGCAGTAACCGGCGCGCATTGTTCCGGCGTCGTTCGCGCTAGATCGGAATTACGCAGAAATTCAATTTCTACGACCTGATCGACGCGGATAGTGCGCATGATCGTCTGGTAGCTTTGCAACAATGTGCCAAAGTCGCTGGCGCGTCCCAGCGAAACGAGGCCGCTGCCACTGTCAATGGAGGCTATCTGGTCGCCACGCGTCATCAGGGCATCTAGCGCGGGCCATGCAGTATCACCGGTCGGGCGGCTGCCATCCACCATCAGCGTTCTGCTCAGCAATACACCCATGAAAGGCATATTACGCCAGCCCAACGCAGCAGCAAGCGATACAATTGCAAAAAGAATGGCCGCGGCCACCGTAAGCGCCGTGATCAGAATTCCAAGCCTTGCAAGGCTTGGAGATGCCCGCTTCGCGCGCGCTTCCACGCTTCCTGATGCAGTTAGCCCGCCTTCAGCCCCCGTTGTTCCGGTTATCGCGCCCATTGGTCACCCGGCTTTACTCTTACTTTCTGGCGATTGTAGCATGATAAGCACCCATCTTTGCACAAGATTTAACCCATTGTGATTGCTAACTCCATTTCCTTCCCTCAGCTACAGAATCGCTTCCCCCCTCTGCCACCTGTATGCTGAGGAACAGCAGTAGATTTTCATAAGGCGAGGCCGTACCTTGCCCGCACCGTCGCAGGCTTGAAGTTTACGGATTCAAATGTCAAATCACATACAAAAACACCCGAAAACGCCGTGAAATGCTATAATTCAGGCAGCCTAAAATACGCCAGAGGAAATACAGATGCTGGAACAAAACATTCGCGTATTGATCGCCAAGCCAGGACTTGACGGGCATGATCGGGGCGCAAAGGTGATTGCGCGTGCGCTGCGCGATGCCGGAATAGAAGTCATCTATACGGGATTACGGCAAACGCCAGAGATGATCGCTGAAGCCGCGTTACAAGAAGATGTGGATGTTGTCGGCTTGAGCATTCTCAGTGGCGCGCATATGGCTTTGGTGCCACGCATTCGAGAGGTCATGGATAGCCAGGGGTTGGATGATATTCCGCTGCTGGTGGGAGGCATTATCCCCGACGATGATCGAAATGAGCTGGAAAAATATGGTGTGCGCGGTGTTTTTGGGCCGGGGGCGAATACAGAAGAGATCGTCCGTTTCATTCGCCATCTGGTCGCGGCAGATGAGGGAACCGCCGAATGAAGCCGTCCGCACTTGATCTGGCAGAGGCGGCTGTCGCGGGCAATCGCCGGGCGCTGGCGCAACTGCTCACACTCATTGAAAACAACGCAGAACGGGCTGCTCCGGCCATGTCTCGCCTGTATTCTCATACAGGGCGCGCCCATATTATCGGCATTACCGGCGCGCCGGGCACCGGCAAAAGTACGCTGGTCGCAGCGATGGCGCAGGCGTGGCGTGCTGAAGGCAAAACAGTAGGCATCATTGCGGTTGATCCCACCAGCCCATTCACCGGCGGCGCTATTCTGGGAGATCGCATCCGCATGCGCGATCTAAGCGGAGATGAAGGCGTATTCATCCGCAGCATGGCGACACGCGGCGCTCTGGGAGGGCTGGCAGCCGTCACGCTGGATCAGGCGCGGGCGCTGGATGCCGCCGGCTTTGACAAGGTGCTAATTGAAACAGTTGGCGCGGGGCAAAACGAAGTTGCTGTTGCGCGGCTTGCGCAAACCACACTGGTCGTCGAAGCGCCGGGTTTGGGCGACGAAGTGCAGGCTATCAAAGCAGGCATTCTTGAAATTGCCGATGTGCTGGTCGTAAACAAAGCAGATCGCCCCGGCGCAACCCAGACGGTACGGGCGCTGCGTACCATGATCGAAACCGGGCATCCTGCCCTGAAAACTCGCTGGATGCATCATGGGCAAATGATCGGGGTGGATGACCGTTATCCGCTTGAAGATCAGGATGTCGCATTGTGGATTCCGCCGATTGTGGAGACCGTAGCCGCGGATGGCAAAGGCGTTGATCTGCTCGTCAGTAAAATTGAAGAACACCGGAACTATTTGGAGACTGCCGGTTTGCGTGCGCCCCTAGAACGGGCGCATCTGGAAGTTGAATTGATGAATCGGTTGGAAGCCAGGTTGTTGAAGCGGCTGTTGGAACGGCTTCCAGAAGGCGTACTGTCAGAAATGGTCACCAGCGTGCAGCAGCGCACCCGCACGCCGGAACAAGCTATTGAAGCGCTGCTGTCGCAAGCAGAAGTATTAGCCGTAGAGTCTTGAAGGTGAGAGTGCATTTTGAGTAATGCGGTTAAGAAAGCGGGAGATGTGGAAGAACGTATACCGGGTACAACTTATGTGCCACAACCTGAAAAAGACGATTCTCTTTATGGTCCTCTGGGAAGAATCATGCTCTTTTCTGGCTCAGCTTCGCACGAGTTGGGCGCCGAGATCGCAGCCGAATTAGGCGTTTCCGTAGGCAGGTATACACGTGCCATTTTTCCGAATGAGAATATCTTCATCCGCCTGAATGAAAGTGTGCGCGGGCAAGACGTATATGTCGTGCAAACCATGTACCCACCGGTACATGAAAACATTTTCGAACTGCTGATTATGATTGATACGCTCAAGCGCGATTCCGCCGGGCGCATCAACGTGGTCATCCCTTATCTGGCTTATGCACGCTCAGATAAAAAAGATCAACCGCGCGTAGGTATCACCGCCCGCCTTCTGGCAAATATGCTTGAAGTAGCGGGCGCAGATCGTTATATGACCATTGACCTGCACGCAGGGCAAATTCAGGGATTCTTCAATATTCCCGGCGATGCGCTTAAAGCCTTTCACCTGATGAGCGATTACGTGATTCGGAAGAATATCCCTGATCTGGTCGTCTGCTCGGCAGATCTCGGCTTCGCGAAGAAAGCGCGTGACTGGGCGGAAAAACTGAATACACAGCTTGTCATCATCGAAAAGCGCCGCACCAGTAATGACAGCACTAGCGAGGCGCTTTCGCTCATCGGCGATGTTAAAGATAAAAATGTGCTGCTGGTTGATGATGAAGTGCTCACTGGCGGTTCAGTGGTCAACGCGGTCAACGTCATCCGCCGTGAAGGCGCGCGTGATGTCTATCTGGCCTTCACCCACCCATTTCTCGCGGGTGACGGTGTTCAAAATCTGGCGAAACTCGATCTGGCTGAGATTATCACCACCAACACGCTGCCAGTTCCGCCAGAAAAACAGATTCCCAACATGACGGTTCTTTCCGTGGCTCCGATGCTGGCCGCCGTGATCAAGCGTTCTCATAAAGGCATGAGTGTAGGTGAATTGTTCAACGAGTGAGGTTTCGCTGCTTTCATTAAGAGCGGCGACTGTTTTCCGCTAACGACCCAGAGGGAATGGTTCGACAAAATACCCGTTGCTCGCATCACCTTCGGCAACCCAGCCTTCAAGCTGCGCACTGGTTGAGTGATATTCAACGCGGAACCAGGTATACCGGGCGGTGCAGATCGGGCCATCGAGGACGAAAAATACGCCGCCCGCCGGAATTTCACCGAGAATATCACCGTCTGTACCCGCCACAGAACGCACGTTTAAGGGGGATGGATCGCTGAAAGCGACCCGCCCTCGCTCGTGCAGCACGAGTCTGCTGGGCAGTGTTCCGCTGCAGACCGGGGTCGCGGTCGCTGGAAGCGGCGTAGGTTGCTGGGCGTTGGCGTTGTTAAACTGCCCGATGATCGCAATCAGCAACGCAGCGACCGTCCCGAATGCCCAGACGGTGATTGCGGCGTGGTTAGCCTTTCGCATGGCGCAGTACCCAAACATCCCGAACGCCCCACAGGGCTACCATGCCGAAAGCAAAGGCATACATCAGCAGGTAAGGCACAATCGTGGGCGACATGCGTATGGCGACGCTTGCCCCCCAAAGCGCATACGCGCACAGAAACATCTCAAAATAAATATTACGGTTCATGGTCAGCGCATACTTATTGCCATTGCGCTTCTGGGCATATTTCGGCGTGCGCTTAAACTCGCCTTTCTGCCCGAACAACCCGCTGATGACCGCGTTCGAGTTCGTCCATGCGATGCCGGTGCCAAAGGCCACCAGCGCCGGAAGCTCCAGCACCCGCCGCTTCCAATCACCATACAGCGCCTGCTGGCTGAGTACGAAGACCAGCGGCGGCGCAATCCACGCGAAGCCTAACGGCCCCAGCGGCAGTGATTGCAAGCTGCGAGTGATCAACAAGATCGGGGTGATCAACAGCATCATGATGATAAATGGATGTACCAGATACTGGCATAAGTGCATCGTCGCCATCATCCGCTGGCTCATCGTTACCCGTTTGCAGCGCCAAATTTGCGGCAGCAGCATTACCATACATTGAATGCTGCCCTTCGCCCAACGCGCCTGCTGCTGCTTAAAAGCGGCAATATGCGGCGGCAGTTCGCCCGGAACCACTACATCCGGCAGGTAAAGAAAATGCCAGCCTTCAAGCTGCGCGCGATAGCTCAAGTCTAAGTCTTCAGTGAGGGTGTCATCGTGCCAGCCACCCGCCTGATCGATTGCAGCAATGCGCCACACGCCGCCGGTGCCGTTGAAATTCATCAGCAATCCAGCGCGGTTACGGGCAGTTTGTTCAATCACAAAATGACCGTCAACGGCGACTGCCTGCCAGCGCGTCAGAATACTGTCATCACGATTCAAGTGTCCCCAGCGTGCCTGCACCATTCCCAGCGAACTATCGGCCATCAGGAAGGGTACCGTCTGCCGTAGAAAATCTTGTTGAGGCATGAAATCTGCATCAAAAATGGTGACCAGTTCAACGCCTTGCTCGCGCAGCAGTTCCAGCCCATAGGCCAGCGCACCGGCTTTATAGCCTTTGCGTTCAGGGCGGCGGATATGCTGAATATTGACTCCCTGTTCGCGCAGCGCTTCAGTTTTGCGAGCAACGAGATCAACGGTTTCGTCGTTCGAGTCGTCCAGCACCTGAATGTACAGCCGGTCACGCGGGTAATCTAGATTGGCGCAAGCATCAATCAAGCGCTCAATCACATACATCTCGTTATAGATCGGAAGCTGTACTGCAACTTTCGGCAAATCAGAGTCTTGAACTTGTGGCGGAACCAGCTTGTCATGGCGATGGCGTAAATAAATGATCAGCAGGACAAGCGTACCTAATGCGTAAATGCTTAGAAGCACAGCGCAAACCACATAGACGATAGTCAGGAAGTTCAGGATCATCGGCATCTGTTAAGAAGATCCTCTTTTTAGCGGCCTCAGAAGTCTATCAAGGCAAATTAAGAGTAACAAGGGTACGGCCATTTTACATCGTCAACGTGAGCTATAGATGAGCAGCAGCATCTTTCGCCCAAAGCTGCCAACTACGCAAATAATAGGCTGGCTTCTTGATCGCAAACTATTGAAAGGATACACTGATTCTATAATTCTCACTTTAGGAGGGCTGTGGCAACTCTTATCGCAACTGCGCTGTCTGCAAGCGGGCTGCGTCCCGTTAATCTAAAGACTGATCTCGCGCCGTTAGCCGACCTTATGGAAATTGCCTTCGCTGAAAGCATGGACAGCAGTGGGCGGGCGGCCATCCGTGAGATGCGCACGCTTAGCCGCCTTGGCTCCGGAGTCAACCTGCTCTCCGGTGTGAATGATCTGGTGCTGGGCATCGGGCTTGGCTATGTGTGGCTTGAAGATGGCAAGTTGATCGGCAACGTCTCGATCTACCCCTCCAATCTACCCTCTCACCTACCGCGCTCATGGGTGATCGCTAATGTCGCTGTGCATCCTGATTATCGGGGTCGAGGCATCGCCCGCCGCCTGATGGAAGCCAGCCTCGAAGCTATCGGCCACCGTGGCGACATCCTGCTTCAGGTGGAAGAACGTAACGAAATTGCCAGAAATTTATACACCTCTTTGAATTTTCATGAGGAAGGCACCTTTACCATCTGGCGTCGCCCGGGATCTGCCCACAAGCCGCCTCTGCTGCCGCAGCAGTCAGCCCATATTACCCGCCGTACACGCGGGGAATGGGAAGAGGAATTGGAACTTGCCCGCCGCAGCCGTGCAGGGGGTTATGATGTAGGCTGGCTGCGCCCAATAGACGCCCATTACTTTCGGAAGTCGCTGCTCAAGTCATTATTGGATATTTTCAGCTTACGTTCCGATGAGCGTCTAATCATCCGTTCCGAGCAAGATCGTCGTTTGCTAGCCAGCCTGTGGATCGAACGCGCTTTTGGCTCTTCCACCACCCGGCTTACCCTGCTGGTAGAAGAAGACTACGCCGCGCTTCATGGGGAGACAATGCTGTCTTCTGTGTGCCGCCGCTTTGAGGGCGAAACCTTGTCCATTGAGCACCCCACCCACGACGCAATTATCACCTTCCTGCTGCAAAGACTCATGTTTCAACCTCAGCGCACACTTGTACATATGCGCCACCGGGCGTAGTTTCCTCACTCCCCACGCCTCAGCCCTCAGGGCGAAGGGGGTACAACGCAGCGGGTGAGAGGCCGCCCGGCAATTTTGCCCACTTAAATGCCTATCCAAAACTGAGGATACCTTATCCCTTCACACTGCCAGCCAGCAAGCCGCGAATGAAATAGCGCCCCAGCAGCACATATACAATCAGCGTGGGTATTGCGGCGAGGAAAGAAGCCGCCATCTGCACGTTCCACTGCACAATCTGGCTCCCCGATAGGTTTTGCAACGCCACCGTCACCATCGGTGTATTTTGCGCCACCGTCACCGCGAACAGGAATTCATTCCAGATTTGCGTAAACTGCCAGATGATCACCACCACAAAACCGGGCAGGCTGATCGGCAGCACAATCTTCCAGTAGAGGCCAAAGAAGCCCGCGCCATCTATGGAACCCGCTTCTAACAGTTCATTAGGCACTTCCGCGTAATAGTTGCGGAAAATCAGCGTCGTGATCGGCAGCCCATAAACGACATGCACTAATATCAATCCCGGTAGGGTATTAAACAGCTTGATGCTGCTCATAAACTGTACCAGCGGGATCAAGATAGCCTGATAGGGGATGAACATGCCGAACAACATCAATGGGAAGATGATGTTTGCGCCGGGAAATTTCCATTTAGACAACACATAGCCGTTGAGCGAGCCGAGAATCGCCGAGATCACCGTTGCCGGAATCACTAGTAAAAAGCTGTTGGAGAGGCCAGGGGCAAGGCGTTCATAGGCTGTGCGCCAAGCATCAATCGAAAAGGTTTGCGGAAGCTGCCACATGGTGGAGATGTTGACTTCTGCTGTGCCTTTGAAGCTGGTCATAATCACCATGTAGACCGGCAGCAAGAACAGCACCGCGAAGAAAATCAACAGCGCATAAACTAATACCCGGCTCCAGAGGCGGTTCGTTAACCGGCGTGGAGGCGTAGATTGAGCCGCAGCAGTCACAGTCATGAGCGTTTTGCCTCCGAGCGAAAGCTATTCACAAGATAAGGCACAATGACCACCGCGACTAGCAGCAGCATGACCATCGCAATTGCCGCGCCGCGGCCGAAGTTCTGCCCACGGAAAGTTTCGAAAAACATATTCAGGCCAGGCATATCAATACGCAGGTTGTCGCCACCGCCCATCACATAGACAAGGTCAAATATTTTGAGCGAAATATGCCCCAGAATGATGATAGCGCTCAAGGTAATCGGCGCTAGCAGGGGAAACACCACATGCCGGTAAACGCCAATTTCACTGGCACCATCTACCCGCGCCGCTTCTCGCAGTTCTTCAGAAACGCCGCGTAACCCTGCCAGATACATCGCCATGGTATAGCCGCTCATTTGCCACCCGGCTGCAACTACCACCGCGATCAGCGCTAAATTGAACCCGTGCGTTTCGGGATTCGGCAGCGCGTTCAAGGAAGCCGTCACACCGCTAAATACGAGGAAGCTGAGGATCATCACCAGCATAAAGCCATAGATTGCCGCCCGTGATCGGCGCTTAACCGCGAACCACAGCGTAAACATGGCGGCAATACTCAGGGCAATCACCGCTAGAATGGTCGGTAAATCCTGCCAGTTAAACTCTAATATTCGTTCTTCAGATATAAACCATCTAAATTGTGCGGGCGGAAGCCCGATGACAGTAGGTAGATAATTGATGCCGGAACTAGGGTTGAAAAGCCATTTCCAAACAACTCCGGTCACTACAAATGAAAGCGCCATTGGAAACAAAAAGATAGTTCTGAAGAGGCTTTCATTACGAATTTTCTGATCCAGAAGCACCGCCAGCAGCATCCCTAACCCCAGACAGACGGTGATGAACAGGCCGGTGAAGAACACTGTATTCACGATATCTATGCGAAAGCGGGTATCCAGCGGGCCTGAGAAAAGATCATTGTAATTTTGGACCCCGACAAAGTTTGCTGGCAGGCGGCTCAAGCGCTGCGTTGCAGTCGAGTCCGTCATCGAGGTCTGCGCCGTGATCACGATAAATCCGTAGACAAAGATCCCCAGCAAGATGATCGAGGGCAAAATCATTGAGAATGCGATCATGCGATCGCGCCTGTTATGCATAAAAACGTCCCCTTTTTTAAAAAAGTCCTGCGAGGCGGTGCCCCGCAGGACTTTTCATTGCCTGCCTCATACCTTCCTGTCCGCAGTCATCAATCTACGGGCAGAAATGTGATTAACGCAGAGTCTGAAGCGCCAGAGTTGCGGCAGTAACGGCAGCGTTATTCGCATCACGGTCGCCCTGGAAGGTCGCGATGATGTTCGAGAAGCCATTGCTGAATGCTGGCGAGGCAACCAGACCGTGCGCCAGGCTGCCGACAATCTGATTGGTCGTCCAATCTTCGTAGGCGCTCTGGAAATAGGCGTTGTAGAGTTCCGCATTGCCAATATCCGCGGTGGTATTGGCAGGCAGTGAACCCTTGACCGGGTTGAACAGGTCCTGCGCTTCAGCCGAGCCGAGGAAGCTCAACCATGCTTCTACTGCACCGGGGTTCGGCGCGCCAACCGGCAGGCCAAAAGTGTCGGACAGCATCATGAAAACACCTTCGGTGCCCGGGCTTGCTGCCCATGCAAATCCGGTGCCGGGTTCCAGCGCCAGATCAACCAGATAGTAGCCAGCAGCCCAGTCACCCATGATGTTGAAAGCGGCTTCACCATTGGCCACGCGCTGGCTGGCATCCTGCCATGTCAGGGCGTTCATATCGTCGTTCGCGCAGTCATAAACCTGACCCAGCACTTC
>JACSRP010000005.1 GCA_014879665.1 Anaerolineae bacterium
ATTCTGGTCGAAGCCGGTCTCAGCTTCCTCGGCCTCGGCATTAAAGAGCCATTCCCCAGTTGGGGCAACATGCTCGTGAAATCGCAAGAATATTTCACGCTTGGCGCCTATCTGGTCATCATGCCCGGCGTCATGATCTTCCTGACGGTGCTTTGCCTGTACGTCATCGGCGATGGCGTTCGCGATGCCTTCGACCCGACGGAAAAAAGCTAGTCACCGTCACGCCCATTCCTGCAAACAAAAAACCGCCTATACAGGCGGTTTTTTCATTTCCAATTACTCACGTGGCGCTACCAGCAAGCAGCTATCGAACTAAGCGCCCGCTTCCGGCGGATCAACCGGCAGCACCCCTTGCCGCCTACATGAATTGTAGTTTGCGCCAAGCGTGACCTCAAACTCGAAATCACGCTGCGCCATCGGCTGAATATCAATACCATCAGCGCTAACATTCAGCAGTCCGGCAATCGCCTCAAGGCTGCTGCCTTTGGTCGCGCCCGTGAAATCAATCAATGTAGTTGCCGCGGCATCAGTTACATCGCGCTGCCCCATCGCAGCCGCATTGAATCCGGCATTTTGCAGCGCTTCTGCCGCCACGCGATCCAAATTGAGGTTTGTAGTGCCGTTATACACCGCAATCGAAGCCGCCTCTACCGAAATCTGATTCTGCGTCGGCGGGGTGTAGAAATCTTCCAGCAGTGGGCGCAGCGTTTCGTACACTGGAAGCTGTACATAATCGCCATCCGGCGTCTGCCATGGCGTAGTGTGATAAGTGCGCACCAGATCGAACGTTTCGATCCGCGAGGCGTCAATTTCCGCTGCCAGAGGCACAAGGCTCAGCAGGTCTTCCAGCGTCATATTCGTATGTACGTTCGCAAGCCCCTCGCTGATCAGCGTTGGCGCTTGCGAAATCAAGCCGTTCTCACGGGCAGTTCGCCATATCGCGCGCAATAACTGCTGCTGCCGTGATCCCCGATCAAAATCTGAACTGCTGTTGCGAGACCGCGCATACCACAGCGCCTCAGCTCCACTCATATGATAGTAGCCCACCGGTAGCGCATATTCGCCATCCTCGCCCACCGGGTAAGCACCTGCTGGAACTTCTGATTCCATCAGAGGCAGGTCTTGTATCGCGCAGTCCACCGCCAGATCAATACCGCCTACGGCATCAATCAGCGTCTTAAACCCGCTCAAATTCACCATCGCATAATAATGAACGTTGATTCCAAAGTTGTAAAACAGCGTCTGCCGCAGCAGGCCGAAGCCGCCATCCGTCCAGCCCACCGCTTCGCCATATGGAAACGCCGCGTTAACACGCTGCATTGTCCAGCTCGGAATGAAAACATACATATCGCGGGGAATGCTCAACATTGCCACTGTGCCGCTGGTGCGATTGATAGACACGATCACCATGCTGTCGGTGCGGGCAACCGTTTCACCCGTAATCTCGCTGTCATCGCCCAGCAGCACAATATTAATCAAATCGTTTCCATGTCGGTCTAGCGCGGGCACAGCAGAGGGAATCGCCGTCGGGGCGGCGCTCGCCGCATCCGGCCCGCTGTAAATAAACAACGTTGGCAGTGGGCGCGGCGTTTCAGCAGTAACCGGCGCTTCAATGGTGGGGGTCGCCTCAACCACTGGAACCGGTGTGTTGGCCGGGTTTGGCGTATTTGTCGGGAACGCCTGCGAATAGCCCGATGCAATTCGCTTAGCGCGTATTGCCATCGTTTCGCTTTCAGGGGTCGCTTCCGGCTCTAGTTCGCTCGCCAGTGCGGTGCCAGTAGCTGCAATCGCCGGCGCTTGTGCAGCAATTGCATTACGTTCTGATTCGTAGGCCAGCACGGTGAAAGCTAACTGCGTCAATGCGACGATGATGCCCACCAGCAGCACCGTGATGATGAAGCGATACAGCGCTTGGCTACGCCCCGTAGGTTTCAAGGATTGTTCCGTCATGCAGACTCCAACAGTAGGTGAAAAAGCCTAGCCGCTAGAGTCTAGCAGAAGCATCGGCGTTCCTCTACCGCGTAGTCCTATCAGCGGAAAATCACCGGAATTGA
>JACSRP010000204.1 GCA_014879665.1 Anaerolineae bacterium
TGGATTCGAACCAGGAACCTACCGGTTAACAGCCGGTTGCTCTGCCGTTGAGCTACTGTGGAATATCATGCAGTGGGAACTGTATCATTGTGACTTTGCACTGTCAAGGTGTTTTTTCCCTCGCAATGGCGTTAACATAGCCTCCGGTTGTGAAAGGGATCGTCATGCCTGTTGAAATTCGCAAGGTCGAATCGCAGCACGATTACACCGCATTTTTTGAGTTTCCGTGGGTGCTTTATAAAGACGATCCTAACTGGGTGCCGCCGCTGCTTTCGATGCGCCGCGAACTGTTCGACAAGAAGAAGGGCGCAGCATGGGACTATCTAGAGGGCGATTTCTTCGCTGCATGGCGAGGCGATCACCTTGTAGGCACTATCGGTGCCGTGATCAACCACCGGCATAATGAATATCACAATGAAAATATTGCATGGTTCGGGGCTTTTGAGGTTGAGAATGATCCCGAAGCCGCCAGCGCCCTGCTAGAGACAGCCCATCAATGGGCCAAAGATCATGGCTGTACCGCGCTGCGCGGGCCGCAGACCTTCTCTACGCATGAAGAAACCGGCTTACTGGTTGAAGGCTTCACCCGCCCGGTCATCCTCTATCCTTATAATAAGCCGTATTATCAGGCGCTGGTGGAAGGCGCAGGCTTCACCGGGGTGATGGATACCTATGGCTATTACCTGAGCGCGGCCAAAGCCATCGAGATTGGCACGCTGGATCGCCTGAACCGGCTGAGCGCGGCCATTGAGAAGCGCAACAAGATAACGGTGCGCATGGCCGACCCCAAAAAACTGAAAGCCGAGTTTCAATTATTCAAGGATCTGTATAACGTCGCGTGGGAAAAGAACTGGGGCTTCGTGCCGATGACCGCGCGCGAACTGGATAATATGGTGAAGGCGCTCGGCCAATTTTTCGATCATCGCCTGTCTTTTTTTGCCTATGTTAACGGCGATCCTGCGGGCATGGTGATGGGTTTCCCCGATTTTAATCAGGTGCTGGTCAAGGCTTACCCCAAGCCGGGTACGCCGGAAATTTTCACGCTGATCAAGGCAGTGTATTACTGGAAAGTCGCTAAGGTCATTGATTGGGGGCGCGTTCCGCTGCTGGGCGTAAAAGAAGAATATCGCGGCAAAGGCGTGGATGTGGTCTTGTATGGCGCGCTGCTGCGTTCTATGATCGAATCGGGCTATAAACACTCGGATTCGGGCTGGATTCTCTCAACTAATCAGCCAATGACCGGCATCGCCAAAAATGTTGGCGGTGAAATCTACAAAGTTTATCGTTACTACGAGAAAGCATGTTGATTTATGGCAAAAGTTCTCATCGTTGATGATGAGCCAATGACCACAGAAATGCTGGCCGCGTTCTTGCGTATCCTTGGCCATGAATCGGCTGACGCCTTCAACTGCCGGCATGCGTGGGATAAATTAACCTCTTATACACCGGATGTGATCCTGCTGGATATTATGCTGCCAGACCAGAACGGCATCGAAATGTGCCGCGATCTGCGCGCGCGCCCGGAAACCCGGACGGTGCCGGTAATTATGATCAGCGCAATTGCCCCGGCTAAAACCGAAGAAGCTGCCGCCGCCGGCGCAAACGGCTATTTGGGCAAGCCGATCAGCATCGCCAGTTTGAAAAATGCGCTGGCGCAGATTGGCATCGAAAGTGGCAGCAGCGCGCGCATAAAATAGCGATTAGACCCCGCTAATCTGCCTCTAGTTTGTAAAAATCACGAGAAGTGACAAGGTTCTCTTGTAACTTCATACGCGCATCGTTACAGTTATAGACAGTCCTTATGCGCAAAAGGTTGTCTATGGCTGAATACGCGATTGAAACCCGCAGCCTGACTAAGCAGTTTGGCAAGGCAACCGCCTTCACAAACGTCAGCCTGCAAGTTCCCACCAGCTCAATCACCTGTTTGCTTGGCCCCAGCGACGCCGGAAAATCCACGCTGCTGCATTGTTTGCTGCAAATTGCCCGCCCTAGCAGCGGCAGCGGCTCGATATTGGGGTTAGATATTGCGGCGCAAAGTATGGAAGTTCGCCAGAAGGTCGGTTTCGCCCCTGAAAACCCAACCTTTGATGTGACGATGACCCCTTATACGGCGGTGCATTTCGCCACCTCTTTTCTCTACAGCGGGGATGCGCTGGAAGAAAAGATCGCGCGGGCATTGGAAATGACCGGTTTCAAGGGTCAGGAAAAGAAGCCGGTGCGAAAGCTGGAACGCCCGGAGCGCGCGCGGCTGGCAGTGGCGCAAGCATTTGCTGCCAATCAGCCGGTGGTCTTGCTGGATCAACCGACACGCGATCTTGATCCGCTGGATCGCGATGAACTTATGGATCTGGTGCAGCGATTTCAGCGCGAGAACAACGCGACGGTGCTTTATGCCAGCAATCTGGTGGAAGACGCCCCGTTCGCGGATCGGCTGGCTTATTTGATTAAAGGGCGGTTGGTCATGCAAACCGCTAAAGATGAGATCACCAAGGGCGCGAAAGACGTGTTCGATCAGCGCCGGAGCATTGAAACATCCTTCAAAGCGCAAATTGAAGCTCTAAAAGCTGTTTAAGCCCTAACCTGATCCCTCTCATGGAAAGCAGATGACCCATGACGACCACCATCACTCCGCAAAGCGCGGGCAGCGGATTTAGCCAATCCTTCAAGCGAGAAACACGCAAATGGCGGCGCACGTCACGCTGGTACAAACAGGCCGTCCTGTGGACAATTCTGTTTGGCATCCTCGCCTTTCTGTTTTACACGCTGCTGGCGCCGGTTTCGTGGCTGATCAACATGATGAACGAGGTTTATGCGTTCGTATCAGATCCCAGTGCGATGGCCTTAGTGCGAACCTTGAGCAGGCAAGGCAATGTCGTGCCTTCAGTTCAATTCAGCTCGGCATCGCTGGTACTGCCTCTCATCTTCGCGGCAGCCTACACGATCATTGCGCAAGCGCTGATCGTGGTTTTCAACAGTCAATTTTTCGAGGAACTGAACCGCGGCACGCTGAAATGGTCGTTCTCGCGGGCGATCACGCGCGGCGCTTACAGCATCTCCAAGGCGCTGGCGGATAACCTTGGCACGTTGATTATGACGGTGCTCATCCCCTTCGGCGTGATCTTCATCATCACGTTAGCCGCCGCCAAAGAGAACACGATCACGCCGCTAAATTACCTTGCCACCGCGGTGCTGATGATGCTAGGCTTCGTGTTCTGGCATGCGCTGGTGATGGCGCTGATCTTTGTGACCCGCCGCCGTGCGCTCAGTTTCGGTATTCCAGTGCTGCTGCTGCTGCTGGGCGGGCCGCTCAGCCGGATGCTCGACGGCGCGCTGAACACCACGCTGATTTCGCAGCTTTCGCCGTGGACATCGCGCAATCTATTCACTTCAATGCTCAATGGCACGCTCGATTTTGGCGATTCTGCTGTGATCATCCCGATTCTGGCAACCGCGGCGTGGGCGATTCTGCTGTATCTGATCGCGTGGCTGGCACTACGAAAAGCGGATATTTAGTAACCTGAGTGAATCACAGAGCGCGCGGCTGAGGGGAAGACACAGACAAGGCATGCCTTGTCCCTATGGCACAGCGCAGCGGGTGAGGGACTGCCCGGTAGTTTTATCCGCTTAAATACCTATCCGAAACCCGAGTTTAGTAGGGGCGAACCTGTATGTACGCCCCTACATACAGGTTGCATTTTTTTCAACAGGCCTCAGGATGAAGGAAGCTTATGCCCGCCGCCATGTAAGGACACGGCGAGTCTGGCCGGGGATTGCCGCCTCAGCGGTGAGGATCAGGGTGTCGCCGTCGTCTTCAAACTGGTATTGGCGCAGCTGCTGGGTGTTGACGTAATCCGGGAATGAGCTGCCGATCACGAAATGGGTGACGGACTGCGCCTGCTCGTCGGCCACAAAGGTGCCAAAGTAGCCTAGATATTCGCTCATCGCGGTGGAAAGCGAGTTCAGGGACAGCCCGCTGCGGCGCTCACGACGCATCAACTGTACGCTCATCCAACCGTTCGGCTGGTATATGAGCACGCCTACAGGGTTAGCACCACGGGCATCAATGGGATCACCGGCTTTGCTGATCATGGTTTGCGACACAAGCTGCCATGTGCCAATGAATAATTCTGGCGCTGCCATGTTGACCACTCCATCGTGATTATGACGACTGCACTATCATTCGAATAATTCATACACCGAAGGCTGAATTAGCCATACCAATTCACCGCGCGGCGGCGTTATCGTCCTCAAGTCAAGCCGCGCCAGCCCACCGCGTTTGAGCACCACATCACCGCCGCAAATCTGTTTGGTGATGGCGCTGAAAGTTGGCTCATGCCCAACACACATCACATTTTCATCTTCGTGTGAATCTTCAAGCAGGTTTACCAGCTTTGTGGTATTGAACTCGTAGCCAAGCTCTTCGCGAAGCTCGACGGGGATACGCAGCAGCTGCCCCAAAAGTTCGGCGGTGTGGCGCGCGCGCACCAGCGGGCTGCTATAGAGCTTCGTGAGTTCAATTTCCAGCACTTTGAGCATTCTGCCGGCCTGTTTGGTTCGCTCGATGCCACGCCGGGTGAGCGGGCGGTCAAAATCACTCTGCCCCGGTGTTTGAGGTGGCGATTCCGCATGTCTAAACATATAGAGCTGCATGGCTACCGTCCTAAAATGGATTCACATTGCTTAGGATTGTAACGTGAATGGAATTGAACGGACACGCGCCCGGACAACAGCAGGGCAATCGCATCAAAATCTGACCTATTTCATAAAGATCAGTTTGAACTGCCAGGGCGCAGAGAACACCAAGAAAAAGGGTTTTGAGCTGCAAAAGGAAGGTACCCGCTGGTGACAGCCTCTACGTTTGCGGGGCGAGATAGATGATGGTCACGCCGTCGCCACCTTCTTTGGGCGGGGCGGTGATGACGCGAGCGATCAAGGTGTGCTGGCGCACGCGCTCTAAGACGGCCTTACGCAGCGCGCCGGTGCCTTTGCCGTGAATGATGCGGGCGAAGGGCAGGCCAGACATATAAGCGGCATCAATATATTCATCGAGCTTATTGATGGCTTCTTCGACGCGCATCCCGCGCAAATCGAGATCGAGGCCGGGCGAAGCGATACGCGGCGTGGCGATCTCGTCCATCTTCTCATAGGCGCTGCTGTGCTTATGTTTGATCACCTTCTTCTCGGCTTTGGTGGGCTGGCGCAGTTCACGCAGTTTAGCGCGCACTTTCAATGAGCCGATCTGCACCATCGCTTCTTCACGATCAAGCTCAACGACAGTACCTTCAGCCTTCAAGGTTTCCAGCCAGACGGCATCGTTCAGGCGAGGACGCCAATCCGTTTCAGTGGGGATATCGAGTTCGTCGGCAATCGGGGCGTTCAAATTACGCTCGACGCGATCCGTCGCCGCCTGTACCTCACGCAGCGCCTCTAAGGGCAGCGAGGCTTCGCGCATTTCGCTGCGGAGGCGTTTGACCTCACGGCGGAAGTCGTCTAACTCTTTCTGCATATCACGGCGGGCGGCGGCGATCACGTTACGGCGTTCATCTTCGGCGCTGCTGAGGCGGGCGCTTAATTCGGCGCGTTCTTCTTCGGCTTCATCCCGTAGATTGCGGGTGATCTGCTGCTGTCGGCGAATGTCTTCACGAGTGCGGTGAATCTCATCAAGCAGATCATCGGCTATGAGGTCTTCCGTCGTGACCATGCTCCGCGCATCTTCGACGATGTCCTGATTCAGCCCTAAGCGGGTGGCAATCGCCAGCGCATTTGAACGCCCCGGCAGGCCAACGATCAGGCGATAGGTGGGGGCGAGGGTTTGCAGGTCAAATTCGACGCTGGCATTGCGCACGCCGGGGGTTTCGACGCTGTAAATTTTGAGTTCGGGATGATGGGTAGTAACCATGGTCGTCACGTGATGGCCGAGCAAATAGGTGAGGATGGCCCGTGCCAGCGCCGAGCCTTCGGCGGGATCAGTGCCAGCGCCAAGCTCATCCAGCAGCACCAGCGAATGTTCGTCGGCCTCGCGCAAAATTTGGATGGTGTTGGTCATGTGCGAGGAAAAGGTGCTCAGGCTTTGCTCGATGCTTTGCTCGTCGCCAATATCGGCGTAGATGCCGCGAAACACGGTCAACTGCGCCTCTTCAGCGGGAATATGCAAGCCACACTGCGCCATCAGGCAGGAAAGGCCGACGGTCTTGAGGGATACGGTCTTGCCGCCAGTGTTCGGGCCGGTGACGACGAGTATCCATGTATTCTGGTCAAATTCTACGTCAATGGGGACGACATTGCCGGATAACAGCGGATGACGCGCGCCCTTCAAGCGAATAGAACTGCCGGGATGATCGGGGTTGGGCTTCGGTGAAAATTCGACTAAATCAGGCTCAACGGCGCGCAGAGCTTCGGCATAACGGGCTTTCGCAAGGATCAGATCAAGGTGTGCCAGCACATCCACCGAGCGCACGATGGCATCGGCTTCATGGCCGACCATTTCAGAAACTGCCAGCAAAATACGACGGATTTCTTTTTCTTCGTCTAACTGCAACTCGCGCCATTTATTGTTGAGTTCAACAGTTTCCAACGGTTCGATGAACAGGGTTGCACCGCTGGCCGAGGAGTCATGGACGATGCCAGGGATTTTACCTTTATAGTCAGCTTTGAGGGGGACAACATAGCGCCCGTTACGCATGGTGAAGAGCGGCTCTTGCAACATAGGCTGATTTGAAGATGCCGTGACCATACGCTGAAGTTTGGTTTGCAGGCGGTCAAAGGCGACTTTCAAATCGCGGCGGATGATGGCAAGCTGGGGGCTGGCGCTGTCTTTGACAGTACCACTGTTCTCGTCGAGTATACGGGCGATCTCTTCCTGCAGGGCGTTACATTCCTCCGCACCGTTGACCAGATCGCTCAACAGGGGGTACTGCCCCTTCATGCGGCCAATTGTGCGGCGCAGAGTGGTGGCGCGGCGCAAGGTACTGCGGACATCTAGCAGCGCTTGCGCTTCCAGCATCACGCCGCGCGTTGCCAAGAGGGCAGATTCACGCACATCACGAGCACCAGCGGTGCTAACGTTGATCTGGTTAGCAAACATGGCGCGGGCTTCACCGGTTTCGCGCTGCCACTGCCGCGCATCTTCCAAACGGGCTGCTGGCATCAGGGCATGCGCTAGATCAGCACCCGCCGAAAAAGTTGTAAAACTCGACAACCGGTCGAGGATTTTGTTCAGTTCCAAAACTTGAAAGGTTTTTTCGTTCATTTCGTCATCTTCATTTTAATGCCGCGCAAGTGTATCAGAGAGGTTGGCACACCACAACGGGAGGTTTACAATTAATCATGAAGGGTCATTAGAGGCCGATCTATTGTGAAAGTTGTATCAGAAATTTCGCTTAAGCTATTATCTTAGTGTAAATTAGGGATAAGTTCGTTGAATATCCCCCGTATGGCTATTTTAGAGGGGTCAAATTGGGGATAGTGTTACAGAAAGACTTGTCCACCGGCTATTGCCTAATACATTAAAACATGAAGGAGAAGGCTATGCGTTCCCGTTCCGGATGGGTAGTGATCACCCTGATTATCGCCCTACTGACAGCATTTGGGGCTGTTAGCGCGCAGGAAAGCCAGTATATTCCGGCGATTGTAGATTTTTCGGCAGATATTGACAGCGTAACACTAAATGCAATTGACAGCGGCGAGGCCAGCATCACGCTTTCATGGTATATCATCAACGTTGTACCCGGCCAGCGGGTGACCGTCGATTCATGGCGCGCCAACGGCTGGATACCGGCATGGCCGACTGAAGGCGATATTCCGGCCATCGGCAGCCAAACCATCACCATTGCAGATACTCAGAGTTTCGCGCCGCCGACCTACCGCCTCACGCTGTACAGCGGGCAAAACATTGTCGATCAGCGTTTCCTGACGATTCCGCTGAATGAATCCACTGGCACGCCCGCTATCGCTATGTTCAGCGCGAGTCAGGACAGCGTGGCAGAGGCGTCGGTTGAGCGCGGCAATGCGCGGGTCGTGGTCAACTGGTCGGTTACAGAGCGGCCTGTCAACAGCCAACTGGTGTTTGATCAGGTGATGCCGGATGGCTCACAAGTGAATGCTGAACTGCCGCGCACGGTGTATTACGTGCCATCGAACGGCGTTGGCGCCGTTGCTCCGGTAAACCCGGGCGCAGGACAAACGGGCGTTCAGCTTCGCCTGACACTGGTGAATGTGATCAGCGGTGAAGTGTATGCAACGTCGGATATTGTGGTGCCCTTCACCGGCACGCAGGTTGTGCCAACTGGTGGCACGCCAGCACCTACAGCGGTTCCGCTGCCAACGACAGAAGCAACAGAAGCAGTGACGATGCCGGAAACCACCTCTGAAGCCATTCCACCGGCGGTAGAAGCGACAACTGCGCCGGTTGGCGGCCCGATCATCCAGACGTTCACCGTCACCCCGGCAGCTGTGCCGCCCGGTGGCAGCGTGACGATGACCTGGAATGTGCTGGATGCGACTTCGGTGCAGATTAGCGAAGTGCTGCCAGACAGCGCCAGCGGCCTGACCTATGTACAGCTTCCGCTGTCGGGTTCGGTGAGCGTGCCGCTGCCAGAAGCCGCGACTACCAGCGTGACCTACCGACTGGTGGCGCGCAACGCCGCAGGCATCGAAGTTTCAGCAGAGCAGCTGATTACGGTGGGCGGGTAGAAGCAAAAGATATCCTCACCGATCAATCCCCTCTCCATGCAATGGCTGAGGGGAGGCAAAGCTAAGCGATATTTTAGAATTGCGGGATCCAAGAGATTAAAAAAAGGCGCAGCGAATATGCTGTGCCTTTTTATTTACGGTGTAACAGCTTTTACTTCACCCTGCGCGGAACAGCAGCAGCAGCGCACCAAAAGCGATCACGTCGCCATCACGCAGGGCGCGGCCTTTCTCGTTGACCGGAGTACCGTTGACAAAGGTACCGTTGGCGCTGCTCAGATCGTAGACAATCCAGGTGCTGTCTTGCAGCGCCATGCGCGCATGAGGCCGGGAAATTGAGGGGTCGGACAGGCAAATTTCCCAATCGGCGCGGTGAGTAGCGCGCCCCACCGTCATTTCAGCCTTGTTTAGATCAATCGCGGTGCCTTCTTGAATGCCGGTGGTGATGGTCAGCGTGCCACGCCCACTGCTGGGGATCGGGTTTAGCACGGTGCCGTGATCGGTGATGTGCTGCTGATCAATGCCGGTCATGGCGCTGAAAAATAGGGTCGGCACGAACAGGCGAATGATATCTCCCACCATCAAGGGAAATGGCTCGGTCAGGCGATCATCATTCACGAATACACCGTTGGCGCTGCCTAGGTCCTGCACCATGAAGATGCCGTCTTGATAGTTAATGACGGCATGCTGGCGAGAAACATGCTGCTCGTGGATGCAGATATCGTTGGTTTCCAACCGCCCGATGCTGGCGGTAGCGCCTTCGGCCAGAAAGAATACGCGCTGGTCGTTATTGACGGGATCGGCCCACAAAAGGCGGGCGAGAATAGCGGGTTCGTCGGCCATGATACAAAGGATTGTTATGCGTACGTGTACCAAGTATAGCGTGTGGGCGAATGATGCGGTGTAGAGAATTAAAGGGATAATCCGCCGATCATCATTTTTATTTTCCGCGCGGTTCGGAGTCGCTCATGCCGGGATACCATTCATCGGGGAATGCGCCGGCGGGTTGGGTGGAGACTAATCCGCCCAGATCGCGAGCGATCATCTCAACTTGCGTGGGGCGCGCCCATGCCAGCGAGTCAATTTGTACGGCCACCGCGCCGGCGTTTAAGTAGGTGCGGGCATGATCGGCGGAATGGATGCCACCGCAGGCAATCACCGGAAGATTCACTTTGCGGGCAATCTGCGAGACGATCTGCAAATTGAGAGGATGCACCCATGTGCCATAGAGCCTACCGGCGACCAGCTTTCCGGCGGCATCACGGGCGGTGCCGCGAGGCGGGGCGCTCATGGTTAAGCCACCTGCCCCGGCATCGGCCATCGCAGCGGCATAGCTTTCATCCACTCCAAAAGGTAGTCTGAACAATACCGGCTTATCACTGCGGGCAGCAACACCGATCCAGCGGGCGGCATCTCTGGCGGGGGTGTCGTCCTGAACGCCAATTTCGATACCAGCCACACTGTCTACCGCTTCAAGCGCATCCAGACAGCGCGCAAGGTCGTCGGATGATGCAGCGGCAAGGTGGACAATGACCGGGATTGGCATCCGCGCCCAAGCTTCACGATAGGTTTCAATGACGCGGCGAATACCATCGTTGGGCAAACCGGTATGCAGCAGCAGACCAGCATCTAACGGGACAACCCGGGTGCCATTCGCGGCGGCGCGGGGCGCAAGCGTCACTGGATTGGTGACCAGCGCGCCCAATTTTTCCAGAGCAATCAGATGGCGATATTCGTCGGCATAACCCATCGTACCGGCAGCATTCAGCACCGGATTTTCTACATAGAGCGTATTTTTACCTGAGCGCGTCAGTTGAATACTCATGACTGCCTCCTACTCCTCATCGCGCGCCAGAAATGCCGCCAATTCTTCGGGCGACATCACCGTATTGCCGGTGGGGGCGCGGCTGATCGGAAATGGGTTCACCGGCCCGGCTTCGGCACCCATCATGCGCTGAATAGCCTGCAACTCGGCGGTGGTGATCTGCCCCATGATACCAAACTCGTTATCGTGCTCCGGCTTGCCAAAGGCGCGATGAAAGGCGATGCGCTGAAATTGCAGCCCGGACATATCGTGCACCATCAGCATATTCAGGTTCAAATGGCGCGGCTTCACGTCTCTGGGGCGCACCAGCAGCAGGCTGAGGATCAGCAAGCTCGCGCCCGCCGTCTGGATCGGGGTCAGACGGTCACCCAGCACAGCGAAGGCCAGCGCCAGCGCCACCACAATTTCAAGAATGGCAATGATGGCCGTGCGTAAACTGCCGAATACCTGAATACTGGTGAACATGAACAGCCGTGAAAGCGCGGTGGTTAAGCCAAGCAAGAATAACGGGGCCAGCGCCAGATCAAGCACGCCAGGCGCTAACGGAGTGCCTACGCCTGCCCAGACCACCACGACCAAGACGGCCATAGTGGTGATGACATAGAGGGCGGCGGTTTGTGAGGGCATTTCGTAAAGTACATACTGACTCAAAATGACGGTACCGGCGAACATCAAGGCGCTGGCTAGCATCAGGCCGATGCCAAGCCAATCCAGCGGCGCGGAGCCAAAACCGGTGATTAAGATCAGCCCGACAAAGGCCACTCCGACGCGCATGAGCGTGCGTAAATCGGGGCGCTCGCCGGAAATATGCGCCAGAATTACAGCGAAGATCAGGTAGGTGCCGTTCAAGAGCTGCACCACCGATGCATCCAGCCTTCCCAGACCGGCATAAAAGAACAATGAGCCGATGCCGTTTACGGCGCCAACCACGACGCAGCCTAACAACCCGGCGGGATAGATGTAAATGAAGCGTCGGAAGAAGAGGCCATAAACTAGCCAGAGCAGCATCGCAGCGATCACGGTGCGGATGGCAGCCACGCTGAAAGGATCAGCGCCAGCGAACATCGCCATTTTGCCAAAGATCGGTGCAAGCCCTAGCATCAGCGGCGTAAGCAGCGCCGCCGCGATACCGCGCGAATGTTCGTTAGTCAGCGTCTGAAGGCGGGTCATGGTTGTGCGACTGCCCTATATTTTCGAGGTGATGCTGGTTAGGCCGCCGGAGACGCCACGGCGTGATGATGCCATCAAGGGCATGACGATAATAAATTCACTGCCGATATAGCGTTCGGGGTCAAAGCCCGCACTTTCAGCCCAGATACGCCCGCCATGCGCTTCAACAATGCCCTTTGCAACGGCCAGCCCTAAGCCGATGCCGCCGCCGCGAAACGAGGTCTTGCTGGTGGAATGCAGCATCGGATCGCTGGTGGTATTGAAGCGTTCAAAAATACGATCCAGCGCATCAATCGGGATGCCGATACCGGTATCTTTGACGCT
>JACSRP010000207.1 GCA_014879665.1 Anaerolineae bacterium
ATGCGCCCCGCGTGGTGAAGATCGTGGGCGATCTTTCATGGGAACGCGGGGTGCGGCGCGGTTGGGTTTCACCTAAAGAAGACATTGATCTTTTTCAAAAACGCACACGCCATGATTTGCGGGTGGGCTTTGACCGTGACCGCCTAAACAGCGAGGCGCGAAGCTACCATTCAGTGATCGTGCCAAGCGAATACCTGAAGCGTATGGTGGCGGGATGGGGCGTTGACGACGCCAAAATTCAGGTGATCTACAACGCGCTGCCGTCACACTATAAAGCCAGCAACCTGAGCCAGGTTGAAGCGCGCAAGGAACTCGATCTTGATCCTGACCAGCCGCTTTTACTGACGGTTGGCCGGATGCTGCCGTGGAAAGGCGTGGATCACCTGATCGCGGCGCTGGCGCAAATACCCGAAGTGAAACTGGTGGCTGCCGGTGACGGCCCGGCGCTGGCACAGGCGCAGCGCGAAGCGGCGGCGGCAGGTTTGAGCGAACGGGTCACTTTTTTAGGCAGCGTGCCGCGCGGACAAGTGCCGCTGTGGATGAAAGCGGCGGATTATGTGGCGCTGTATTCCGGCTATGAAGGCCTGTCGCATGTGCTGCTGGAAAGCCTGCGCGCGGGAACGCCGGTCATCGCCAGCGACAAAGGCGGCAACCCGGAGGTGATCGCGCATGGCGTGAACGGGCTGCTGGTGCCGTATGTGAATCGGGATGCGCTGATCGCGGCGCTGCGCGAGGCCTTCCAGCCGGGAAGACGCGAGGCGCTGGCGGCGAATACGGCGGCGGGCATGGAACGTTTCATGTTCGGGAATATGATTGCGGCGACGGATGCCGAATTAAGGCGCTGGGTGTAGAAATATCCCTCACGTGCCCTTGCCCCTACGGCGCGGCGCAAGGGGCAAGGGATATGCAGCAGCAAATTTCCCCGCGGGTATGTTTATCCAAAAAACAGTCGGACAAAAGTAAAATTCTATAAAAAACAGACAGGAATAAGACAAAAAAGATCGGTTGTATAGACAATTCTGCATATAATGCTTGTTATGCGCCGGCACTTTTGCATAGGTAAAGGTCATTGAATGGGCGACAAAAGCGCCGGAAAACAGCAGCAGCCCGCCAATCAAGTGGGCGATAGCAAAAGCAGAACCACACGATCTTCATCAGTGGTAGGGGGCAGCGAAGAATTCATCATCCCCCCCGCGCCACAGCCGGGCGTAGTGCGCTTACAGCGCAGCATCGGCAATTCGGGCGTGCAGCGCCTGTTCACCCCCGGCGCGATTGCCACTGTCAAACACCTGAGCACAGCCCCTAAAACCGCCATTCAGCGCGACGAAACTGAAACTACAGAGGAAGAAACAGAGGAAGAAGGGGCCACTGCCGAAGTGGAAGGTGCCAGCCTGACGACCTTTGAAGATGCGCTCAATTGGGTTCAGAACTGCCGTCTGGAACTGGTGGGCATACAGAGCGACTTTGACGACGGGGCAGCCCCCGGTGAACTGATAGACGCGGCGCAGTGGGGCGAAGATGTTGCCGCATGGATGAACAACGACAGCGGCAATCTGGATCAACCGGCTGCCGATGAACTGGTGGCTTTCAGCGAAGCCTATGTTGGCGCGTATAACGCCGGGCAGGTCGCCAAAGCCGAGACGTCAAAAACCAAGATGGAAGACGCTAAAGCACAGGCAGAGGCGCTGGAAGCTAAGATGAAATCCATGCTTGGCGATCTGCGCGATTTACAGCGCGCCTTATTCCGCGCCGAAGACGAAGATAAGCTGCTGGGCGCAGCGGATGCCGTTGCCGGCGTGCTCGACTGCTCGCTGGCTTCTAAAGGCTGCATTGACGACATCATCGCCGCTGTCGATTCGATGAAGGGCTATAAGCTCAATATTGTAACCCTCGAAAAACTGCCTGATGCGGAATCGAAGCTGCCCAAAGTGTTGAATGCGCTGGAGAAGGCCAACAAAGCCTATGCCGCGTTTCAGGTGGTACGCGCGGCGATCAGCGTGATTGACGGCGGCAAAACGCAGGCACAGTCTACGCTCAATGCGCTGAGCGCCGCGGCTACCGTCGCCAGCGCGGGCGGGACACTTCTAGGCTGCTCGGCCGTATTCGGCCTGTACGCAAACCTATATCTGGGGCCAGCTGTGACCACTGCCGTCACCCTGATCGCTAAAATTCAGGATCACAAGTCGCGCGGTTGGAACCGGGATATGATCCAGTCGCTGGAAAACTTTGACGCGGTAGACTGGTCGCTAGAGCCGGGCGGGCGGGCCATGTTTGACTTCATGCTGCCAGTGATGCACGCCGCCAATTGGGGCGGGGTTCCGGCGCCGGTGCCGCAGACGATTTTGAATTATTTTGAGGATAATGAGGACGACTTTAACGCTGGCGTTGGGAATAACCCGAAGAAAGACAAGACGCCGGGCAAACACTCCATGGGCGGTGAAGGCAGCGCGATGCCGATGGAAGGCATGATTGACGAGACGCCAGACGTGCAGCGCATCAAATATTGGGTATTCAATAACCGTCAGAATTTATGGGCGATGTTCTACGGTAACTGCGCCGTGCCATCCGGCGGGTGAGCGAGATTCCCTTGATGAATCGGATGAGCATGTACCAGCGTTCGCGCCGGATGCTGAAAGAATGGGGCATCCTGCTTCTGCTGTTGGTGGCGCTGCATGTGCTGTTCTTCATTGGTTTTGTGTTGATTGACCCGCGGCCAATGCGCTCGCTGACTCCGATTTGGATATTGACGGGGCTGTACCTGATCGGGTTAACGGCCATACTGATCGGCTTTTACCGGCGGGTGAATAGAGCAGATATTCCGCCAGAGTACCGATTCACCCTGAAACACGGCGTTCCAACCACGGCGAAGGTGCTGGAAATTGAGCACACCCGCTGGAAAACCCAACGGTACCGGCGGCTCAATTTACAGGCCGTGCCGCGCCACCGGGAATATGCGATGCAAATTCGGATGAATAAACCCGATGGCTCAAGTTATGATGCGCTGCTCAACGTATTTTTGCCGGGGGCATTGGTTCCAGAAAAAGGCGATATGATCGCGGTCAAAGTGCATCCGGAATATCCCGATGTGGTCGTTTGGGGCGCAGAAACGGCTGTGTGAGGATGCTGCGATAAGAAAGGATTCAAAGCATGGGTGTATGGAGTCAGGGGACGGTTAGCGCCAACGGGCTGGAGGTGTTTTATCGCCGCACGGGTGGCGACAAACCGCCGCTGCTGCTGCTGCATGGTTATACCGATAATGGCGCATGCTGGGGGCCGACTGCGCAGGCGTTAGAAGCAGATTATGACATCATCATGCCTGATGCTCGCGGGCACGGGCAAACCAGCGGCGCGCCTGGCACGATGAACACAGCCCTGCTGGCGCAGGATGCGGCGGCCATCATCCGGGCGCTCGATTTAGGCAAAACCATCGTGTTCGGGCATTCAATGGGCGGCATTACCGCGCTGGCGCTGGCGGCAAACGATCCCGATCTGGTGCTTGCCGCTATGCTTGAAGATCCCCCTTTTATGCTGGACGAACACTTTGCGCCTTCAGCGGAACAGGTGCAAAATCTTGAGGTCGAGAAAAAAGATGCGCAGGCGTTCCGAATGCTGCCGCTGGAAGCGCGGATTGCGCGGGGAAGAGCCGACAATCCCGGCTGGTCTGATGATGAGCTTGTGCCGTGGGCAGCGTCCAAAGGCGAATTCAATCTGGATATCGTGTCGTTTCATCTTGGATTTCGCGGCTACCTGTGGCGCCAAGACATTGCAAAGGTGACCTGCCCGCTGCTGTTGATCACCGGTAACGCCGCTAAAGGGTGCTTTGTCACACCAGAATTGGCGCTGGTTTCAGAGCAGCTTTGCCCGACCTGCACCACAGCGTATATCAACGGCGCGGGGCATTGCATCCATCGTGACCGTTTCGATGAAACGATGGCGGCGGTATCGTCGTTTTTGAAGCAGAATATTCAGAAAGAGGCGGGTACGCGGCAATCTGACAAAGGATCAGCACGCGGATTTGGATGATCGAAAGTCTCTTACAAAAGGCAAGAACTTCTGCATTTTGTTTGAAGCTTATAAGCACTACACCACGCGGGGAACGCTGAATTCACCGCCCGGATCCAGCACAATCGGCACGGCGCTGGTTTCATTAGAGACGCGGTTGGCCCAACCGCTGGCATCCTGGGAAATTGGCGGGGCGGTGTTGTAGTGCATCGGTACCACAAAACGCGGGCGAATATACTTGATGGCGCGAATAGAATCGGCTGTCCCCATGGTGTAATAATCGCCAATCGGCAGGAAAGCCACATCAATGCGTTCGTCGCCAATCAAGGCCATATCGGAAAACAGCGCGGTATCGCCGGCAAAATACAGGCGCTGGCCGCTTTCCCGCGCGGTCACGATGAAACCGTTGGGATTGCCGCCATAGCTGCCATCGGGAAATGATGAGCTGTGAAAGGCGATGGTCAGTTTGACCGTGACAAAGCCATAATCCCCTAAACCGCCCGAATTTTGCCCCTGCGCATTTTTCACGCCGTGTTCAAATAACCACTTACTAATTTCAACATTCGCGACAACCGGCGCGCCGCTGGCCTGCGCGATAGCCACGGTATCGCCAAGATGATCGCCATGCGCATGGGAAAGCAAGATCAGTTCAGGCGACAGCATTTCGGGGGTGGTGGCGGCCAGCGGATTTCCGGTTAGGAAGGGATCGAAAACTACGCTGTGCCCGTCAATGTGCATATCAAAAGCGGAATGCCCCAGCCATTGAAATTTGATCCCCATCACCCGCTCCTTTTGATGCGCCCTACGTCAAAAATGAAATCATGCTCAATAAATGATAACGGATTTGGATTAAGCAGGTTAAGAGTATAGCAATATTTTCCCTGCACGGATTGATTTCGTCCTTACGCCGGCAGCGCGATGATGAAGGTTGAGCCGTGACCGACGCCTAAACTGGTGGCCCACAAGCGCCCGCCGTGTGCCTGTACCAGCGCGCGGGCGATGCTGAGGCCGATGCCTAGCCCGCCATTCTGGCGAGTCATGTGATCTTCAACCTGAACGAAACGATCAAAGATGCGTTCAAGGTCAGTGGCTGAAATGCCGATGCCGCTGTCGCGCACCATAATCCAAATTTCGCGGCCGCGCTGCTCGGTATCTACGCGAATTTCGCCCTTTTCTGGCGTGAAGCGAATGGCGTTGTTCAGAATATTGCTGAGCGCCATATTCATGCGAATGCGATCAATATTCAGCATGATTTGTGCGGAAGGCGGCTTGATCAGCAGGCGATGCCCTCTGGCTTCGGCCAGCGCCCGAATATCACCAAGATTATCGCGGATAAAATCTTCCAGCGACACTTTTTCGCGTTCAAGGTCTGCCCCGCCCTGCTCGAAATAGCGCAAATTGGTCAAATCTTCGATGATTCGGCGTAACTGGGTGGCGCTGTTGACCACTTTACCGGCCAGACTGTTAACCTCCGGGTCGTTGGTATCCTGCAAAAAGCTGGCATATCCCAAAATGACGCCAAGCGGGGTACGCAGCTCGTGGCTGGCGATGGCGATGAAATCGCTCTTGAGTTCGTCTAACTGGCTAAGTTCTTCGTTGGCTTTTTGCAGCGCGGCCACTAACTGGGCGTTTTCGATGGCAACGGCGGCCTGTGCAGCCAGAACGGACAGAAAGTGCTCATCATCTTTAGTCCACGGCAGCGAGCGCTTGTTGACTGCTTCCAGCACACCGATGACTCGATTTTTGGCGCGCATGGGCACGCCGATGAGCGAACGGGTTTCAAACGAGATGGCTTTGTCTACTTTATCGTAATGTTCCCGCGAATCCTGCGTGTTATCTACCGTGATGATGCGATTTTCGCGCATTACTTTGCCAGCGATGCTGCCTTCCAGCGGCACCACTTTGCCGATGAGCTGCTGGCCGGAAGCATCATCTGCTGAGGTTGCGGCAAAACGCAGCTCGTTGCTATTGGCATCCCATAACAGCACGGATGCCGCTTCGGAGTCAGCAATTTCTGCCGCCGAGTCCATTAAAGCGTTCAGCAGCGGCTTCAGTTTCATGGTGGAATTGAGGACGGTGCTAATCTCGGCAAGCCGGGTCAAAAGCTGAACACGGCGTTCTAAATGCTCGATGGTGGTCTGCTGCGCCATAACTGCCGAATCTCGCTTAAACAAATTTATATTTTCAGTGTAACACCGTCTTACGATTCGTGATGCAGTTACAATATTGAGATTATCACCCATGTTAAATCTCTTTATTTAGGGTAGTTGTAGTAATAGGGGGTGTTCAAACTGTAGACAACTTTTTATTTCCCGGCGCATATCCCATATATAACGCAAACTTATGCCATTTGTATCCCCGGTATGCGAAATATTTGGGTTAAGCAGAACAAAAGGTTCAGAAATCATGAACAAGCCGGAGTCGAAAAGACAGGGTGCTTTTGAACAGGTGATTACAGGCTGTAGATAACTTTTGAGGATGCTGCCGAGTTTTCTACAGATGCCCTTGAATTGTCTACAGGTTATCTACAAGGCTTTGAACCGCTAAACGATAGTTTTGAACAGACAGTGAACAGCTTTGTGAACATACGAATCATTTTGAAATGTAATATTTAATGTTTGCGATCGCCATATTTGGGTAATCCTGCGATATAGCGGCGTTATATCGCAAGGCTGTGTTGTGTAAAGACCCTTAACTTTTCGACAAATTCATCAGGGTGTGTTTTACTCAAACATTACAATAGGCGACGTTTTATTTCTGAGAGCAGTATCTAACAATGCAAAGTGATCACTTCGCCGGCAGGCAAATTCACGATTTTATCGTGAGTGAACGGATTGGCCGCGGCGGTATGGCGACGGTTTACAGGGCGCGCCAGCTTTCTGTGAACCGGGATGTCGCACTTAAAACCATTACGCTGGATGCAAACCTCAGTGAGAACGATGAGTTTCGGCGGCGCTTCGAGCAGGAAGCCACCCTGATTGCCACGCTTGAGCATATTCACATTTTGCCGATTTACGATTATGGCATTGTGGATAACGAGGTTGCCTTTATCGCCATGCGGCTGCTGCGCGGGGGATCGCTTTCGGACCTGCTGCGTAACGGCCCATTGGATTTTGAGCGCGTGACAGATATTTTTACCCAGATCGCACGTGGTTTGGGATATGCGCATTCCAAGGGTGTGATCCACCGCGATTTGAAGCCGAGCAATATTTTGCTGGATGATGCTGGCAACGCCTACCTGACGGACTTCGGGCTTGCCAAGTTGGTTGAGGATTCTCTCGATCTGACCAAATCGGGGAATATTCTGGGAACGCCGGTGTATATGTCGCCGGAGCAGCTGCGCGGCACGGTCGTAGCTGCCCGCAGCGATATTTACAGCATGGGCGTAATTCTGTATCACATGATGGCGGGACGATCACCGTTCGATTCTTCAGAGAACAATGTTGTTTCGGTCATCTACCATCATTTAGAGACGCCGCCGCTGCCGCCGCATGAGTACAACCCTGAAATTTCAGCGGGGCTGGAAGCTATCATTTTAAGGGCGCTTTCTAAAAGCCCTGACGATCGCTACAGCACCATTGAAGAAATGGCGATGGCCTTAAATCAAGAGATGGGGCGGCGGATCACGATCACGGCCAGTATTCCGATGGTTTCAGCCGGTGGCAGCACCGATAAAGACAGCAGTTCGCCAACACCGGGGCGCGTGACTCCGAAAGCAGAAGGAATCTCATCGCAGAGCGTCAAAACCGAAGCATTGGCAGCGCAGGGAGTACTTACGCCGCCCACCGGAACGCCGGTTGAGCTGCCGCCCAAAAAAGAAGCATGGACTAAGAATACCCGGCTCATGATCGTGGGATTAGCGGTGTTCTGCGTGATTGTATTTCTCGCTATTTCGCTTCTGAGCAAGCCGGGCGCGCCTGCCAGCCTGCCGCAGGCGACGATACTGGCGGGGCAGACGGGCAGCGACGCAGACGCCGTGCCCACGAGCGCGGAAATTGCGCTGGCACAATCGCGGTTGGGCGAAAACGGATTCATCGCCTACATCACCTGCACGCTGGATTCTGAATACCATGCCACGCAGGCGCGCGAGATGCGCGAGCTGGCGCGGGCGCACAACATCGCCTTTCGGATTTACGACTCGGATGCGGATCGCTACCGACAGCTTACGCAGATTGAACATGCCCGCACGGAGGGAGCGATGGGGATGATCATTTGTGCGCTGGATACAACCCTGTTAAGCAGTGCGCTGACCTCATTAAAAGAGGCGGGGATTCCGGCGGTGTACTTCGCCAGTATGACCGACAATATTTATGGCGGCGTTCGCCTGACCGGAGATTCATATGAAACCGGGCATGTGGCCGGGCGCTCTGGCGGGGAAATTATCAATCACGTTTTTGATGGCCACGCGCGGGTGGTGGTGCTGGAATACCCGGAGATGTCAGAGATCGTGGTGCGCGTTAACGGAATGTTGGATGGCCTGTCAGAGGTTTCGCCAGAGTCAGAGATCGTCGCCCGTATTCGCGGCGGCACCCGCGAATTAGGCCACGATAGTATGGCTGATCTGATTGAAGAGGGTGTGGAATTTGACGCGATTTTGAGCCTCAACGATGCCGGCTCGTTCGGCGCGATTGACGCCATGACAGAAGCCAATATCTCGCCGGAGACCGTGATCATCAGCAGCATTGATGGTGAAGCGCTGGCGCGAGAATTCATCATGCGCGATTATTTCATCCGGTCTACGGTCGCTATTGATAGAGAGCAACTTTCCCGTATGGCGGTCAATATTATGATACAGCTTCTGGCCGGGGCGACGCTTCCAGAGACTTTTCTGGCGCCGCCGGGAACGGCAGTGACTAGAGCGAGCCTTGAAATAACTGCCTCTATAGAAGCGGCAGCCACCGAACTGGCACAGGAAACACAAGAGGCCGGGTAGTGCAGACGGGTTCAGGTTTTAGCGGCCGGCAGATTGATGATTTTGAACTGGTTAAGCGGATCAAGCGCGGCGGCATGGCCGTCGTTTACGAAGCGATTCAGAAGCCATCCGGACGGGTGGTCGCGCTCAAGCTGCTAGATTTTAATTCTCACGATGATCAGCGTGAAGAATTCGCGCATCGTTTTCGCCGTGAAGCTGGGATCATCACGCGGCTTGAGCATTTGCATATCTTGCCTATTTACGGCTATGGCGCCCTCGATGATGAATATGCCTATATCGCGATGCGCCTTGCGCGCGGGGGATCGCTGTCGGATTATCTTACGCGCGCGCCGCTGACGGTAGAGCGCGCCGTTGAAATTTTTTTACATGCTGCTTCAGCATTGGGCGCGGCGCATAGGCAGGGCATTATTCACCGCGATATCAAGCCTAGCAACGTGCTGCTGGATGAATCGGGAAATGCTTATCTGACTGATTTCGGGCTGGCAACATTTATAGACTTTGCCACCCGGCTGACGCTGAGCAATGCGCTGATCGGGACGCCTGCCTACGCCGCACCAGAATTGATTTTGAACCAGCCCTCCAGCCTGCGCTCGGATATCTACGGGTTGGGCACACTGCTGCATCACATGATCGCCGGGCAGACGCCGTTCAGCCTGGCGCATATGACCATTACCGAAATGCTGAAACAGCAAGTTCACGGGGTGCCGCCACCGCTGCGGACGCTGATACCCGGGGTGCCGGAAGCGTTGGAGGCCGTTGTGCTGCGCGCGCTGGCAAAATTACCAGAAGAACGCTACGGCGATGCTGACGCGATGGCCGCAGCGGTGAAACAGGCGATTTGCTGGTAGAACATACACTTGGCCTGCGAACGGTTCGGTTGGCAAGCAGGATACAGTGTTCATACATTTGGCGAGAAGGCGCCGCCGCAGGTGACTGCCTATATTGCTCATTCAGAAAATACATCATCAACAGGGTACAATTCACAATTATTTGGAACAACCAGAGAATTTTTGAAGCATTGTTTGAACACTAGAAAAACTGGTATTTAGGAAATGTGACGACGGTTCTTAATTTCTATATATTTTTAGGCCGCCTTCAGGCGGTCAAGGCTAGCCCGACTTGTTTGAGGGTTGGGCGCGAAAGGAAATATCTCTATGCCCTCTTCTCCCCTTCTGATACGTTCGATTGACTGCGGCGCCAGCGGCGTGTTTGCCGAAATTTCGGCGGAGCGCGCGAAATGGGAATACCTGAATATGGCGGCGCGGCGGCTGGATATTGGCGGGCGCTATGCAGGCGAAACCGGCGATTTTGAACTGGCGCATGTGATTCTGGGTGGGCGCTGCAATATTCGCACGAGCAGCGGTGAATACCTGAACATCGGGCGGCGGCCAAACGTATTTTCGGGGATGCCGTGGGCGCTGTATCTGCCGCCAAACACGCAGTATGAAATTGAAGCCCTGACCAACAGCTTTGAGGTGGCAAGCTGCTGGGTGAAAGCCGATGCCGAATTTCCGGCGAAGCTGGTCACGCCTGCCGACTGCGCGATTGAACTGCGTGGGGGCGAAAACGCCAGCCGCCAGATCAACGGTATTCTGCCGCCCGGATTCCCCTGCCAGAAGCTGGTTGTCGTAGAGGTGTACACGCCAGGCGGCAACTGGAGCAGCTATCCGCCGCACAAACACGACGTGCATCGGGTGGGCGCGGACGGCCATTTGCTGGAAGCCGATCTTGAGGAAATTTATTTTTACAAGCTGGATAAGCCCAACGGCTATGCCTATCAGCGGGTGTATACCGGCGATGGCAAGCTGGATGAACTGGTACGGGCACAGCATCACGATATGGTGCTGGTGCCGGAAGGCTATCATCCAGTGGTCAGCGCGTTTGGCTACACGACCTATTATCTGAATTTTCTCGCGGGGTCGGCACAGTCGCTTGCCAACGTGGACGATCCGGCTTATGCGTGGATTAAAAACGAGTGGAAATCGCTGGATTCACGGCTGCCGCTGGTGAGCATGGCGATGGAGGCGGAGAGGCGCTAGGGGCGCGTTTTTTACACCGTTTTGGGCAGCGCCTTGATCGCTTCGGCGATCACGTCATCGGGGCTGATGCCTTCGGCGATCCCCTCAAAATTCAGCAGCAGGCGATGGCGCAGCGCATTTGGCGCAACCGCCGCCACATCATCAAACGAGACGTTGAAACGGCCTTCCAGCAGCGCGTTGATCTTCGCGCCTAAAATGAGCGCCTGCGCCCCGCGCGGACTTGCGCCATAGCGCACATAGCGTTTGACGGATTCGGCGGCGGTGGGGGTTTCCGGATGGGTCGCCACAATCAACCGCGCCACATAATCGGTGACATGGCTGGCAATCGGGGTATTCAAGGCAAGCTGCCCCATGCTGACCACCTGCGCGCCATCGGCCACTTTCTGGGCGGCAGGGGTTTCGGCGCCGGTAGTGCGATCTAGAATCCCGATCAATTCGCTAACCGATGGAAACGTCACATTCACCTTGAACATGAAGCGATCAAGCTGGGCTTCGGGCAGCGGATAGGTGCCTTCCATCTCCAGCGGATTTTGCGTCGCCAGCACGAAAAAGGGCGGTTCTAGCTGGTAGGTGCGATTGGAAACAGTGACCGTTTTTTCGGCCATCGCTTCTAACAGCGCCGATTGGGTTTTGGGGGTGGCGCGGTTGATCTCATCGGCCAGCAGCAGGTTGGCGAAGACCGGGCCGGGCTGGAAGCGGCGTATTTTGGTGCGTCCATCTTCAGAGTCTTCGAGAATATCGGTGCCGGTGATGTCTGCGGGCTGCATATCTGGCGTGAACTGAATGCGCGCAAATTTCAGGTCGAGCGCATCGGCCAGCGTGCGGATGAGCATGGTTTTGCCGAGGCCGGGCACGCCTTCCAGCAGGGCATGGCGGCCAGAGAGGATGCAAATCAGCACCCCGCGTACCACCTGCTCTTGCCCGACAATGACTCGCTTAATTTCAGCTTCGATAGCGCGCGCGAGGCGGCTAAACTGCTCGATGGAAAGTTGTTCGGCAACG